>CALZQD010000063.1 GCA_945828175.1 uncultured Bacteroidales bacterium
CTGATATATATTATATATGTATTCGTTGTCGGTCGGTTCGGCGATGAGCCAGTTGAAGGTCGAGTAGTTGCCGCCGGTCTCGTAGCCGAGATTGCCAATCGGCGTGACCGTGGCGATGACAGCCGACTCGTCGCTGAGGTTGCGCACGCTGAAGCCGCCCTTATAGTTGGTGCCCGAATTGTGGACGATTATATCGTTGTCTGCCAATGTAAAACGCGCGAAACCACCTGTAGAGTTGCGCGAGGGAGCCGATGTCGAGGCGCGTCCGGCGATTATCTCGCTGTTGACGGCTGCATCGTAGCTGTAGATGCCAGATGTACGCACCTGATAGGCCCAGTGCTCGGTGTCGTTGCCGCGCGGGATGACGTAGGCGGCGGTCGAGCCGGTCAGCATCAGTCCCTGCGAGGCGCGCGAGCATAGATACTCGCCGTTCTCAAAGAAAAGGACGTTTGCGGCGTCGCTGCGGTTGGGGAACATATAGACGTAGCCGCGGCCGCCATAGACGTCGCCCGAGGCGTTGATGAAGTTGGTCTGACCCTCGATCGGCACCTCGACATCGAATGTCAGCGGCGTGCCGTAGTTGTCGGGCGTCGAGCCGGCGGCATAGACGATCAGCTTGTGGCTCTTGCCGGTCTGCTTGTCGTCGCGGACGATGATGTTGCCCTTGTCGTCGCGGCAGCAGCCCCAGCCGGCGCCACCGGGCATCGAGCCGATGCAACCCGTTCGATCAAAGACATATATCTTCTTGTCGGCGCAATCGTTGACATAGAAAAGGCCGTTGACAGCCGTACCCTGCTGGGCGTTGGTGCCGTCGATATGCTCGGGCGCGTTGCCGGCGGTGTTGGCATTGAGCCACACCTTCGTCAGCTCGAACTCCTGAATGTCGAAGGGTGGCACCATCGTGACACCGTCGAAAATCGCGAAGCCCGTGCTGCCGTCCTCTCCTATTATATATATGTGTGATTCGTTGTCATCACTGACCATGGCTGTCGAGGCAATTTTGGCCGCATCTAACTTGCAGTCGCCGAGGATGTCGTCGCTGACGGGCGTTGCGAGAGCGAGGCCGTCGGTGATGTCATAGAGGCGGCAGACGCCGTCGAAAACTATTGTGGCATAGATCTTTTTGCCATATCTCAGAAACGAGACGGCCGAGGCGTCGACCTCGCCGATGCGTGCGGGAAGGGTATCGGCGATCGTGAGCGCGCCGTCGGGCATCGAGGCGTCGAAGTCAGTCAGGACGAGAGTGCCGTTGGCGCCTATGAGCAGGCGGTCGCGCGAGAAAGGCGTGACGGCGAGCAGCGGCTCGGGATTCGACGAGAGCGTCGCGAGGCTGTTGGCGACGGCTGTTGCAACCTTGCCGGCGGCATTGAGTTCGACCATGATAATCTTGTTGGCGCCGCCGGGTTCGGTGGCGGCAACATAGAGGCGCAGGGCGTTAGCCGGACCGCTGACAGCCACCGACCTGCCGGCGACAGAGCCTTCGGCGAGGCCGAGGTCGGCAGGAGTCAGACTGATGGCGAGAGGCGAGGCCGTGCCGGCGATGTCGACGACGGCGATGTCGAGCGCGACGTCGGAGGGCGCGCCGATGATGGCCACGCGGCCGTCGGAAGTAGCGGCTATGGCGCTGACAGCCTTGAGCGTTTCGGGGATGAGATTGTCGGCCTTGCCCTCGGTATAGACTGCAGCCGAGCCGTCGGCTTTGCGGACGAGGGCGACGCGCTTGCCGCCGGCGAACCTGACGGCTTCAATCGCGCCCTCGGCGACGAAAGGGGCGCCGGGACTCGCTACGATGTCGTAATAGCCCTTGACGCGGGCGTCATAGGGCGTGCGCGGGAAGTCGACCGTGTTCTGCGGACGAGTTATCTCGGGGTCGAGCTCGGGGAGCGTCTTGGGGTCGAGATTGTCGGTCGTGATGAAGTCGCAGCCCATGTTGCCGTAGGTGCGGTAGCCGTCGGCCGTGTTGGTCGTCCACATATTGACTTTCAGGCCCTTGTCGTGGAATTTCTCGACCGTCGACTTGTCGAAGTATCCGGCCTGGATGTCGACGTCGATGCCGTGCTCGACACACCAGTCGAAGTGGTTGGCCCAGTACTGGCCCGTGAGGAACTGAAGGGTGATGTCGGGATAATTCTTGCGGATATACTCGAGGCAGGGCTTCATCGAAGTCATGATTATGCACTTGTCGCGCAGGCCTTTGGCCTCGATCGTACGGATAAGCGAGGGGATGTTCGACTGGTCGTTGTTGTTGATGCCCGTTGCCCATTTGAGCTCGATGAGCGGGCGGACGTTGAGCTCGTTGCAGAGGTCGAGCCACTCGTTGAGCGACGCGAGGCGACCGGTGTAAGTCACGCCGCCGCGTTTCTGGGTGAGCACCTCGCTCTGGAGCTCCTCGAGGGTCGAGCCGGTGATGGTTTTCGTGCCGCCGAGGCGGGTGAGATCGTCGTCGTGCGAGAGCACAAAATCGCCGCCTTTACAGACCTTTACGTCAGATTCAAGATACTGGTAGCCGAGCTCTGCGCCGGCGCGCAGGGCCTCGAGCGAACTCTCGACGCCGTATGAGCTGCCGCGGTGACCAACGAGCAGCGGCTGCGCGTTGGCGCTAACAGCCAAGGCTATGAGCGCGATGAAAGTAGTCAGTTTTTTCATGATATGAAGATTAGTTATTTGACACGCAGCTTAGCGTTTAGGCAAACTTAAGCAATCGTGACGAATTTTTAAAATTATTTACCCAAAATTTAAGCATATCGCACTAATTAGGTCGCCCGACGGGTGCGAGTGTGCCGATAATTTATTAATTTTGCCGACGATGAAAATCAAATTTTCACATATGCACCTGCTGTTCGCCGTTGCGAGCGCCTTTGTCATCGGGTCGTGTGCGAGCATCGGCCGTCCCGATGGCGGTCCGCGCGACGAAGACCCGCCCGTCTTCGTCGGCTCGCGTCCGTCGCCCGGACAGCTCAAGTTCGACGGCAACCGCCTGACGCTCTTCTTCGACGAGAACATCCAGCTCGACGACCCGTTCAACAAGGTCGTCGTCTCGCCCGTGCAGATTCAGCCGCCGGCCGTCAGCGCCAACGGTCGCCGCGTCACCGTCGAATTCCGCGACACTCTCAAGCCCGACATGACCTACACCGTCGACTTCGCCGACGCCATCAAAGACCTCAACGAAGGCAATATACTCGACGGCTTCGCCATCGACTTCTCGACCGGCGACAGCATCGACTCGCTGCGCATCTCGGGCATGGTTCTCGAGGCCCGCAACCTCGAGCCGGCTCAGGGAATGCTCGTCGGCGTCTACTCTAACCTCGACGACTCGGCCATCACCACCCTGCCCTTCGAGCGCATCGCCCGCACAAACCAGTACGGCCAGTTTACCATCCGCAACCTCAAGCCCGGCGACTACCGCGTCTACGCCATCAACGACCTCAACCGCGACTATCACTGGGACCGCTCGGAGAACGTGGCCTTCTACGACGTCACCGTCTCGCCGTCGGTCGAGCATATCATGGTCAGCGACACCCTGCGCGCCGCCGACGGCAGCGACTCGACCGTCACACATCCCGGTATAAAATATCTGCCCAACTACATCCTGCTCTCGTGGTTCAACCAGAACTATCTGCCGCAGTATCTCAAGGACTACAACCGCCCCGAGCGCCGTCAGATCTACCTGAAATTCGCAGCCCCGGCCGACACGCTCCCCGAAATCACCATCGTCTCCGAGCGCAACCGCGGACGCAATATATCAGACTGGGCTCTCGTCCAGAAAACCGAGAAACTCGACTCGCTCATCTACTGGATCACAGACACAACCGTACTCAACACCGACTCGCTGATGCTCTCGGTCAACTACCTCAAGACCGACACCAACGACATGCTCTCGCCGCAGACCGACACCCTGCGCTTCTACTTCCGCGACCCCAAGCCGTCGAAGAAGAAGAAAGACAAGGACAAAGAGGCTGAAGGCAGTGTCATCACCGACTCGGCCGGTGTGCCACAGCCCAAGAACTTCCTCGGCCTGAGGCTCACCAGCGGCGCGACCCAGGACGTCTATAAACCCATAACCCTCGAGGCCGACCAGCCGATTGACACCCTGATCGATAGCATGATACGCCTCGAGGTCAAGGAAGACACGCTCTGGCTACCCGCCGTCCGCAGCGAGATTCGCCCCGACTCGCTGCTGCCGCTCCTTGCCTTCAACATCGACGTCGACTGGAAGCCCGGCGCACAATACCGCCTGACGGTCGATTCAACCGCCGTCACGGGCATCTACGGCGTGTGGAACAAGTCGCTACGCCAGGAGATTAAGGTCAAGCAGCTCGAAGACTATTCAAACCTCACCTTCAACGTCAGCGGCCTCGCCGCCGACTCGACCGGCCGCCGTCAGAGCGCCATAGTCGAGCTCCTCGACAACGGCGACAAGGTCGTCAAGACTGTCGCGGTCAAAGACGGGCGCGCCGTGTTCAAATGGATAGAGCCCGGCACATACTTCGCCCGACTCTATCTCGACGCCAACGACAACGGCGAGTGGGACACCGGCAACCTGCCCGACAAGCGCCAGCCCGAAGAGGTCTACTACTACAACAAGAAGCTCAACCTCAAGAAAAACTGGGATATCGAGCAGAGCTGGGACATCTACGCCGAGGCTGTCGACCGTCAGAAGCCGTCGGCCATCAAGAAGAACAAGCCCAAGCTCAAGAACGGCGAGCAGGAGCAGCAGGAGCCCGAATACGACGAATTCGGCAACCCGATCGACCCCGACGACGGCTACTATGACCGCAACAATCCCAACAACCTCAACAACCGTCGCCCCGGCAACAACAACGGCGGATTCGGAGGGTTCGGAGGCTTCGGCGGCAACCAAGGCATACGTCCCAACACAGGCAACACCGGCCGTATTCAGGGCCGAAACAACCGTCGCTGACAATCGGCCCGGTCGGCCTAATTTGACTAATTAGCCCGTTTTCGCCTATAACTAAGAGCGTTCTTGTTGCTTTTTGGAATTATTTTTGTAACTTAGCGAAAAATCTAAAAACCAAAAACAACAGCCCCGTTATGTTTAAAAACCAACCCAAAGGCCTCTATGTACTCGCCCTGTCGAACACAGGCGAGCGTTTCGGCTACTACACAATGCTGGCTATCCTGCTGCTGTTCCTCCAGGCGAAATTCGCCTTCAGCACGGCAACCGCCGGTTTTATCTATTCTACTTTTCTCGCCCTGGTCTATTTCATGCCCATGATCGGCGGCATCATCGCAGACAAATGGAACTTCCAGAAGACTGTCACCCTCGGCATCGTCGTGATGTTCTTGGGCTACCTTATAATGGCGATACCGACGCCCCGACTGGCGACCTCGTCGCTCGTCATCATGCTCGGCGCCCTGCTGCTCATCTCTATAGGCACAGGCCTCTTCAAAGGCAACCTCCAGGTGATGGTCGGCGACCTCTATAACAACCCGAAATACAGCGAAAAGCGCGACGTTGCCTTCTCGCTCTTCTATATGGCCATCAACATCGGCGCCATGTTCGCCCCCTCGGTGACATCGGCCCTCTGCAGCTACGCCCTCAAAGGCGCCGGCTTCGTCTATAATCCCGCCATCCCGAGTATCTGCACCAAGATCATGGGCGGCGACACCCTCGACCCCAAGGCCCTCGACACCGTCAACAGCTACATAGCCGCCAACGCAAGCCAGTATACCGGCAATCTCGAAGGCTTCGCCACCGACTTCATGAATGCTATCTCGACCGGCTACAGCTACGCGTTCGCCGTAGCCTGCGGCTCGATGGTCATCTCGTTCCTCATCTATAAGCTCGGCCGACGCACCTACAGCGCCGAGGCCATGCAGGCCGCCGGCGACAACAAAGGCACAGCCAAGGCCCCCGAGCTCACTCCGGCCCAGACAAAGAGCCGCATCGTCGCCCTGCTCCTCGTCTTCACCGTCGTCATCTTCTTCTGGATGGTATTCCACCAGAACGGCATGACCCTCACCAAGTTTGCCGAGGTATTCACCGCCACCGAGACCTCGTCGTGGACCCGCATCGGCTTCAACGTTTGGGCTCTGGCACTCATCGTCGCCGCCATCTACGCGATTTTCAATATCTTCCAGTCGTCGAGCAGCCGCAGCCGCGTCATCTCGATTATCGTCGCCCTGGCAGCCATCGGCGGTATCGCAGCGATCTACAATCAGACGCCGTCGCCCGTCACCGGCATCCAGCCCCAGATCTATCAGCAGTTCAATCCCTTCTATGTTGTCGCGCTGACACCGTTCTCAGTCGGCCTCTTCGCCTGGCTCGCCAAACGCAAGAAAGAGCCCAGCGCTCCGCGCAAGATCGGTCTCGGCATGCTCGTCGCAGCCATCGCCTTCGGCTTCCTCATGGTTGCGTCGCTCGGCCTCGGCACAGCCCCGAGCGAAGGCCAGGGTGCAACACTCGTCTCGCCCAACATCCTCATCACAACCTACCTCTTCCTGACATTCGCCGAGCTTCTGCTCTCGCCCATGGGCATCTCGTTTGTCTCTAAGGTAGCTCCTCCCAAATACAAAGGTCTGATGATGGGCTGCTGGTTCGGCGCAACCGCCATCGGTAACTACCTCGTGTTTATCCCCGCCCTGCTCTGGAACGAAATCAACGTCGCCCTGCTTTGGGGCATCCTCATCGTCGTCTGCCTCATCTCGGCCGGATTTATCTTCGCCATAATGAAGAAACTCGAGGCCGCCACTTCAGACACTCCCGTCCCCGCCGAAGTCAAGGCCGAGGCACTCGAGACAATCGAAGACGACGTCATCTGATTTCAGGAAAAAATTCACCGTCGAAACAAAAAATTGTATATATTTGCAACAGCATAACAAAAAATACATAAAACCAACCAAAATATAAAACCACTATCATGTCAAAAGTTACAGTAGTAGGCGCCGGCAACGTAGGCGCAACTTGTGCAAATGTTCTCGTAACAAACCAGATGGCCGACGAAGTCGTTCTGCTCGACATCAAAGAAGGCGTCTCTGAAGGCAAAGCCATGGATATAATGCAGACCGCCTCGATCCTCGGTCTGAACACCCGCCTGACAGGTGTCACCAACGACTACGCCAAGACAGAAGGCTCTGATGTCGTTGTCATCACATCAGGCATCCCCCGCAAACCGGGCATGACCCGCGAGGAACTCATCGGTGTCAACGCCGGCATCGTCAAATCTGTCACAGACCAGATTCTCAAACACTCGCCCAACGCCATCATCGTCTGCGTGTCAAACCCCATGGACACCATGACATACCTCATCCACAAGACATCAGGTCTTCCCAAAAACCGCATCATCGGCATGGGCGGCGCTCTCGACAGCTCGCGCTTCAAATATTTCCTGAGCATCGCCCTCGGCGCCAACCCCACTGAGGTCGAAGGCATCGTCATCGGCGGCCACGGCGACACAACAATGATTCCTCTGACACGCTACGCAGCTTACCGCGGCATCCCCGCCTCGACTCTGCTCAGCGCCGAAGCCCTCCAGAAAGTCGCAGCCGACACAATGGTTGGCGGTGCTACTCTGACAGGCCTCCTCGGCACATCAGCATGGTATGCTCCCGGCGCAGCCGCAGCTCAGGTTGTCAAAGCCGTCCTCCACGACGAGAAGAAACTCATCAGCTGCTCGGCCCTCCTCGAAGGCGAATACGGCGAGAAAGACCTCTGCATCGGCGTGCCCTGTATCCTCGGCCGCAACGGCATCGAGAAGATCGTCGAATTCGACCTCAACGACGCCGAGAAAGAACTCTTCGCCAAGAGCGCTGCCGCCGTCCACAAGACCAACGCCGCCCTCGCTTAAACCGAGAATAGAGCACCGGGGGTTGAAAATTGCTAATTGCTAATTGCTAATTATTAATTGCTAATTCAACATTCCCCATTCAAACCTAACAGACGGGCCCGGCCGGTAAGACACTGACCGGGCCTGTTCTTTCAAACAATTGCAAAACAATTACATCGCCATGCGCGTTGTAGCAACAAACAACTCAAAAACGATATGAAAAAGACCCTATCACTCATCGCAGCGGTCATGGTGACCCTGTCGATGCTGACATCGTGCGGCGCCAAAGAAAAAGCCGCCGCTGACGAGAAGCTCCCCGTCGAGACCGAAGAAGCCGTCGTCCCTACCGGCAACGAAATCGTGCTCAGCGCACTCGCCGAAGCCGGACCTGTCTCTTATACACATCTCCGAGCCCACGAGACGTAGAGGAATCT
>CALZQD010000064.1 GCA_945828175.1 uncultured Bacteroidales bacterium
CGGATATTGCGGGCATGACTGATTTCCATTCGTCCAAAGCGGATACACCGGGACGCATTTTCAAGGAGAACCGCACCGAGGAATAACGCGTCGACATAAGTTTTGAGATTTCAGAGAGGAGACTGGCGTTGAGGAGTGTCGATGCTCCCCTGCCCTTTTTCAGCTGAGGGACGAACGGACAACCCATATTGAGGTTTATTTCCCTAAGGCCTTCGCTTGTAAGCCGGTCACACAGGGATGTGAACTCGTCAACATCCTTGAAAATTATTTGGGCTATGGGCTTATGGTTTGCGTTCAGCGGACTGAATATATCTTTAATATCTTTGGGACGTATCGCGCCTTTTTCTATCTGGGCGAACGGCGTGAAATATGAATCGGCGCCTCCGTATATAATAGCGTGGCAATGACGCCATATGGCATCGGTATATCCCTGGAGTGGTGCGGCAAAAAGGTTTATATCGTTCATTTGGTCCAGGTCAGATGTCTGAGTTTGTTTGAGTAAAGCAATAGCTCGACAACGCCTCTTGTCGCGAGATAGAGCACGAAAGCGAGCCACAACGCATGGTTGCCGAGACGGCTGTCGAAGATGAAATAGACGGCGAAGAACACGACGGCGGCAAAGGCTATCGAAACGAGCATGGCGCGCGTCTGCATCATGCCGACAAAGACACCGTCGAAGACGAAGGCTGTGACTCCGGCTACGGGAATTACTGCGGCCCAGCCGATATATTTATCACAGATATCTATTATCGGGCGGTTGTCGGTCAGGAGCGACAGCAGGGCATTGCCTGCGAAGAAATAAGCGGCCATGAAGACGAGCGACAAGGCTATGCCCCATTTAAACAGGCTCTTGACCAGATGCGACAGGTCGGCGCGCGACGAGGCACCATAGTATTTTCCCGCCAAAGCCTCGCCGGCGAAGGCGAATCCGTCGATGAAATATGAAAAGAAGGTGAAGAGCTGCATCAGCAGCGCGTTGGCCGAAAGTATGTCGACGCCCTGACGCGCGCCCGAGCGGGTAAACCAGACGGTGACAAGCACGAGACAGAGCGTGCGCAGGAAGATGTCGGCGTTGACAGAGATGAGTTTCTTGAACTCGGCGAGCCTGAAGATAAGAGCGCGGCCGGGAAACGCGACACGGTATTTTTTAGCGATATAGCCTGCGAGAGCAAAGGCGCCGAGCCACTGCGAAACGGCTGTGGCGGCGGCCACGCCCTTGATCTCCCAGCCGAGGGCAAAGACAAAGGTGACGCTCAGGCATATGTTTATTACATTAATAATAATAGAGACAAGCATAATGGCGCGGGAGTTCTGCATGCCGAGCAGCCAGCCCGAGAGGACGTAGGTGACGAGTACGGCCGGAGCGCCCCAGACTGCGACGGTGAAATAAGCCTCGGCGAGAGTGCGGGTGGCGGCGTCGGGGTCCATAAAATCAATCATCGCCCGTCCGATAGGCCGGTTAAAGAGCAGGATGACAAGGCTCAGGCCAAGGGCTAAGGTGAAGCCGCGGTAGAAGATGGCTCTGATTTCGGTGCGGTCGTTGCGGCCGAAAGCCTGGGCAGTCATGCCGCTCGAGCCGATGCGCAGGAAGTTGAGCAGCCAGTAGATCATGTTGAAGACGCTCGCACCAATGGCGACGGCACCGATATAAGAGGCCGCGCCGATATGGCCGACGACGGCTACATCGGCCATTGACATCAACGGCACGCTGATGTTTGTTATGATGGCCGGGAAGGCTATGCGCTTAATCTCTTTGTCTTTAGATTCCACAGTGCAAATGTAAGAATAATCCGCGATAATATTATGCTGAAAAACATATGAAAAAAGTTGCATTTATAAACAGTTTTGCATACCTTTGTGTTATAAAATCAAAGGCGAGAGAGCCGGGTGCGGGTCTCGAGAGCGGGCAGGAAAGAAAGCCCCGGAGTCTCTGAGATTCGCGAGAAAGATTAAAGATTTACCACATCAAAGTAGATTGGGAAACTCTTCAAATCATAATGAAATACCGAGACAAGCTTAGTCATCCAATGGCGGGCCCCAACCTCTTCGGAGGTGCTTTAATGCCAGGCGGATTACAAAGGAAGGCGAGCACTCAAAACCTGTCTATTCGGAGTTTCATCGCATCCTTTGGTGTGGGATTTATAAAAGAGGTATCGCCCGCGGGCTTTACCTCTTTTTTATTTACCGACGGCTTGCAGAAACGACATAAAGTCGCTACCTTTGCAGACCGAAACCGCGCATATGGCGTAATTGGTAGCCGCGTTAGACTTAGGATCTAATGTCGTAAGACGTGGGGGTTCGAGTCCCCCTATGCGCACTTGAAGTCGCCTTTAACTCATTGAGGTAAAGGCGATTTTGATTTTCTACGAAGCACAAACGATGCATTTGGAAGAGAGGTATTGCGCCATGCGCCATTATTTTGTTTGTTTTTTATTTAAATAATCAATACCTTTGTGATAATCAATACATTTGTTTATGACACTCTTACTCGGTATACTCAAAATAATTGCCATAGTAGTAATCATCTTTCTCGCCATAGCCTGCATCGGCGCGGGCTTTGTCCTGTGCAAATGGTTTACAGATGACCTCAATGCCTACTATGAAGGTGAACGAGAGCGCAAAAGAGAAGAGTTTTGCGAAAAACAGAGAGCAAAGCTCAAAGCCTGGCGTGATGAAGAGAAACGCCGCAAAGGCATTCCTGTTAAATAGCCTTTGTCACTAATTTCTCAAAGCGTTGCAGCCGCTCCTTGGGCGTGAGTTTGTCTTCTGCCAATCTTGCAGAGGCTATAAGCAAACGCAAGCGACCTGACATAGATGTTAAAGGTATATTGGGAGATATAAGCGAAGCCTTGAACCTTTCATACATAGCCAAACGTTATTTTAACAAAGATCGTACATGGCTTTACCAACGGCTTAATCGTACGGCCGTTAATGGGAAACCGGCTGCTTTTACTGAATCTGAATTAAAAAAATTGTCCGACTCGCTTGCCGAGCTCAGCAATAAAATCCATCAAATTTCTGTTTAATTAACACATTAGTTTTCTTAAGACAACAAAGCTCGAAAGACCAATAAACTTTCGAGGTTTTTTCGTAAATATTATGCTTATCCAAGACTAAGCGATTTACAATGGTTTGATGGTGCGTGTAGCCATATTGGCGGAAAAATGAGTCAGCGGGGAATTTTAAGCTATTTTTAATTGTCGGCGGGTTGTTATTGTCAGCGGAATTCGTTAAGTTTGCATTAGCAATCAACCGCTACAACTGAATGCGATATTACAGCACCAAACAGCACTCGGTCGACATCACGCTGCGCAATGCCATGATTGACTGTTATGCCCCCGACGGCGGACAATACCTGCCCGCGGGGTTGCCGGTCGTACCCAAGGCTTTCATCAATAATATGAGCGAGATGTCGCTCAGAGAGACAGCGTTTGTCATCAGCAGCATGCTATTCGGCGACGACATCGGGTCGGCGCGACTCAAGGCTATTGCCGACGAGGCACTGTCGTTCGACATGCCCCTCACAGCCGTCGGCCGCGACCGCTATATGATAGAACTTTTCCACGGCCCTACCCTGGCGTTCAAGGATATAAGCGCGAGGTTTATGGCCGGACTCACCAAAGAACTATACCACGACGACGATAAGCCGCTCAATATCTTAGTGACGACGATAGGCAACACCGGCGCCGCCGTGGCCAACAGTTTCAGGAACGTCAAGAATGTCAACGTCTTCGTGCTATTTCCCAAAGGCGTGCTGACGCGCTCGCAGCTGAGGCAGATAACCGGAGGCGGCGACAACGTGAGGGCCATCGAAGTAGCAGGCACGATTGACGACTGCAAGAAGATGGCCGGCGCGGCCCTGCTCGACGAATCGCTGCATCAGAAAATGAACATCACGAGCGCCAACTCGGCCAACATAGCCCGACTGCTGCCTCAGGTAATCATATTCTTCTATGCCGCGGCGAAACTCAACGCCATGGGCGTCAGTCCCGAGAAGACAGTCTTCTCGATACCATCGGGCAATCTGAGCGCCGTCACTTCGGGCATCATATCGCGGTGCATGGGCCTCGGCCTCGGCAAGCTGATAGCCGCCTGCAACGCCAACAACCCCTACTACCGCTACCTGGCAACAGGGCAGATTAGTTCGCAGCCCGTGAGACAGACGCTGGCGAGATGCATGGACACCGACATACCGACCAATCTCGAACGCCTCGTGTCGCTCTACGGCAACGAGCCGTCGCGTATGCGCGAGGAAATCGAGACGGCCACGATAGGCGACGACATGATAAAGGCGACAATCAACCGCGTTCTGGCTGAGCATGGCATCACAATCGACCCGCATACGGCCGTGGCCTTTGCGGCGGCCGACATGCTGCATCCCGGCGAGCCGGCGCTTATATTCTCGACCGAGCATCCGGCGAAATCGCTCGACGTGATGACCTCGGTGACAGGCAAGGCGATGGAGCTGCCGCTGCAGCTGACACGCTTCATGGCCAAGACGCCGCATAGCGACAAGCTGCCGCCTACCTACCCCGCACTCAAGAAGTATCTCCTTCAAAAACAATAATAACACATTTTATTTTAATCAATTATGGCAAATATCCGCAAAGTAAAAAAATCAGTACACTACACCTGTGGTGACCTCGCAGCAGAAATACTGATAGCATCGCACGCAATCAACGATTTCGACCGTGAGAAAGCATATAAGATCGTCAACGACATCGCCTCGCTCCAGACCGACTCAATCTCGAAGTGCAGCTTCTCGTTCGACAAGGTCCGCAAGGATTTTGAAAACGATGCCGCCTACAACAAAGCCAAAACTGCCTATTATCACGCAGCGTTCAAGAAACTCATCGACTCGTTTAACGACAAAGTTGTCGAAATCGTCAAAGAGATGAACGCCGCCCTCCCCGGCAAAAAGGCATAATAATGAATTTAGCGGCGTTAATATTGAAGCTTGCCGGGTGGAAGCTCGAGATTACTGTTCCCGACTATCCCAAATGTATCATCTGCGTCGCTCCGCACACGAGCAACTGGGACTTCATACTCGGCAAACTCGCCTATGCCGCCGCAGGCAGAAAAGCAGGCTTCCTGATGAAGGAGGCCTGGTTTTTCTGGCCCTTAGGGCCTATATTCAGGGCCATAGGCGGCATACCCGTGCCGAAGGTCAGGGGCGGCTCGCTCGTCGAGACGATAGTGAAGCGCTTTGACGCGACCGACCGGATGCAGCTGGCCATCACGCCCGAAGGCACCCGCAGCCGCGTGACGAAGTGGCGCACCGGCTTCCTCAACATTGCCCGCGAGGCCAATGTGCCGATTGAGCTCGGAGCAATCGATTTCAAGAAAAAAGAAATCACGATTGTCAGAACGTTCACACCCAGCGGCGACAACGAGCGCGACATGGCCGAGATAAAGAAATATTACAGACAATTCACCGGCAAATATCCCGATAAATTCTGCGCAGACTGAGATGCTATTCAATTCGACCCTAAAAACAGCCGTGCTGCCGCTCGACATTGCCGACGGCGACAAGAAGGCCAATTTCGCCGCAGTCGAGAGGCTGATGTCGCGAATCGACGCCGACACCGACCTCGTCATCTTACCCGAGCTCTTCTCGACCGGCTTTATCAATGACCGCGACAAGATGTTCGAGCTCTCGGAGCCCAACTCGGGCGAGACTGTGGCCGAAATCAAACGTCTGGCACAGAGCTATAACGTGGCCGTTTCCGGCAGTTATCTCGCGCGCACGGCCTCGAGCATGTATAACCGCGGATTTTTCATCGAGCCCTCGGGCGAAGAGACTTTCTACGACAAGCATCACCTATTCAAGATCAGCGCCGAGGCGACGATGCTCAACTCGGGCATCACGATGCCGCCGGTCGTAAGATTCAGGGGCTGGAACATCACGATGATAGTCTGCTACGACCTGCGTTTCCCGGTGTGGTGCCGGAACACCGACAGGCGCTACGACCTGATGATCGTGCCGGCCAACTGGCCTCAGGCAAGGGCATATGCGTGGGAGCACCTGCTCATCGCACGCGCCATCGAGAACCAGGCCTATGTCATCGGCGCCAACCGCAGCGGCCGCGACGCTTTCGACGACTACGACAAGCTGACATTCGCCTACGACTATCTCGGCAGGCCGATTGCAGCGACCGACGACCAAAACAAAATTGTCTATGCCGTACCCGACAAAGACAAACTCAATAAATTCCGCGAGGATTTCCCGGTGTGGAACGACGCCGACGACTTCGGCCTGCGGCTCTAATCTTTCAAAAGCTTAAGAAGCTGAGGAATGACGGCTGTAAAGCCGTCATTATTTATTTCACGGACGCATTGATGGAGCGTGTCGGGGACGAAGCGCTGCGACTCGATGCGGGCGATGACCTCGTCGCGCGTGACCGAGTTGCGTTTCATCACGCGGGCGATTCGGATTTCGTCTTCGGCGACGACATCCCAGACCTCGTCGACCATGCGGTCGAGGCCGCTCTGATAGAGAATCGCCGTCTCGACAAATATGCGGCTGTCGGTCGTCGAGTGTTCGGCGATTACCTGCGCGAGTCTCGCCCTGACAGCTTCGTGGATGACGGCGTTGAGTTTTTTGAGTTTAGCCGGGTCGTTGAAGACGACGTCGGCGATGAGACGGCGGTCGATGACGCCGCCGACAACAGCACGCTCGTGAATCTGTCTGACGAGCTCGGCCTTGATGGCGTCGCTGCCGTCCATGATGGCCTTGGCCTCGGCGTCGCAGTCGAAGACATAATTGCCCATGAGGCGCAGGACTGTGCTGACGACAGATTTGCCGGCACCGATGCCGCCGGTGATGGCTATTGTCTTCATAGCTTTTCGATTATATATTCGGCGCTGTCGGCCGAGAGGTGAACGTTGACGAGCTCAGAGGGAACGTCGTGGAGACGTAGCCTTACCTTGCGCGAGCGGCCGACGTTGATCGAGCGATAGTCGGCAGTGACGCTGAAATGCGGGTCGGTCGTGCGGTAGATGCTCATAGGCACCATATAAATCACGTCGATCTGCGCCGGAAATGTAATCAGCTTCATGTCAGTCGGCACGTTGATCGGCTCGATGACAACGCGGCGAGTCTTCATGATGAGCGGCTCGACCTCGATCGTGACGTCGATGCTGTCGGGAATGACACGGCAGTTGCGCGGAGCGATGAGCTTGGCTTTGACGGTCGTCGTAGCGGCGAGGTCAGAGAGGTGGATGGGCTCGGTCGAAATCGACTTGACGTTGTAGGGTATCTGCGAGGCATAGTAGACCTTGACAGAATCGGTCGAAGGATGCGGCACGCCGACGATGGTCGACTGCGGTCCGGCCGACACTTTGTAGTCGATCTTGACGGGTTTGCGGAGGGGTCTGCGGGTCGTGAAAAGCAGAGTAAGAGAGTCAGGCGAGACGAGCTGTACGGTCGAGCCGCCGAGAGCCGAGCGGGCGATGGCCTTGAGGTCGGCGTCGCCGAGGCGCAAGGCTCCGCGGCTGCGATAGAGCCTGAAGTCGATGCCGAACCAGGGCGCTTGGCCTATCGAGTGCTTGAACATCTGCGTGCCTTTGCCTTTGGCGCTGACGCTGATGAAGGCCGGGGGCGTCGAGATGACGGTGACGCTGTCGGGAACGTTCTCGAGGCGCACAGGCATACGGAGGTCGTACTGCTGCTCTTCGTTGAGAGTCAGCACACACCACAATATCGCCGAGATGGCTAAAAAAATCAAAAACACAACGACATTACGCCCGCGCTGAGAGCGGACGAGGTCAGTTGTGTTTTTGTATAGCTGCTTTATGCGCACCGGCAATCCCATGATTCAGGGACAACGGGGGTTGAATTATTTCTTATCGGCGTTTTCCTGAGCGCTCTGGTTGGCCTCGGCGGCAGAAGGATAGACCGAACCTTTGTCGACGCGGATGCGGACACCGTCGGCGATTTCGACAATGAAAGAGTCTTCTTTGATGTCGCGGATTTTGCCGTGGATGCCACCGGCTGTGACAACGCTATCGCCTTTACCGAGCGATTCGCGGAATTTCTTGATTTCTTTCTGACGCTTCTGCTGCGGGCGGATCATAAAGAAGTAGAAGATAGCAAAGAGGGCGACAATCATGATGATTGACGAGAGGCCGCTGCCACCCTGGGCTCTGTCTCTTATACACATCTCCGAGCCCACGAGACGTAGAGGAA
>CALZQD010000065.1 GCA_945828175.1 uncultured Bacteroidales bacterium
CCATGAGGTTGGCCTGCTCGGGGCTGCTCATCTGGCTGATTGCCTGCTGTGCGGCGGCGAGGCCGGGGGTGTTTGTGACTGCGCCGCTCATGACGCCGACGAGGGCGCTGATGTCGTTGACGTTGCCGAAGAAGTAGACGGCGAGGACGATGGCGACGTTGAGAACGATGACGAGGACGGCCAGACCGTTGAGGACGACGCCTCCTTTCTTGAACGACGAGAAGAAGCCCGGGCCGACCTGGAGGCCTATCGAGAAGATGAAGAGAATCAGGCCGAGCTCTCTGACGAATTTGAGGATGTCGGAGTCGACGACATAGCCGAGGTGGCCCATGAGGATGCCGACGAAGAGCACGAAGGTGACTCCGAGCGAGACTCCGAAGATCTTGAGTTTACCGATGTAGATGCCCGCGGCGATGACAAACGAATAGAGCACGAGCGTGCTTGCTATCGATTGGCTGCCGGGCAGCAACAGTTCACTTATCCATTCCATAATAAATAGCTTAAAACAATCACCTTAGCAGGCCGCCCGAGGGGCGGCACTCAAATAAGTCGCAAAGTTAGTCAATTTTTTTAAAATTTTTAAGGTGTTTTGGGCCGAAATGGCTATAAAATTCGAGGAAAATCGAGATTAACTTTTGTTAACTTTAAGTGTGCATCATAGAAATGTTTGTTAACGCTACGTCAATTTGAGTCATAAAAATGTTTTAAATAGAGGCAAAGAAGCTAACTTTGCCGCGGTTTTGTCACCAATTAGACTATTATGCCTAACGTTTTAACAGATTTAATTAAAAGACAGGCACTCGGTTACGGCGGTCGTGAGGCCCTTAGATACCGAAAAGCAGACTCGTCGGAGTGGACTGTTATGTCATGGAACCAATTGCAAGGTCTTGTCGACACCCTGGCCTGCGGGCTGGAGACTATCGGCGTCGGCCCTCAGGATATGATAAATATATTCTCGGCCAACCGTCCCGAGATACTGATTACTGATTTTGCCTGCTACCGCAACCGTGCGATACCCGTCTCGATCTACGCGACGAGCAGCGCAGAGCAAGTCGAGTTTATAATCAAAGATTCGGGAGCCGTCATGATAATGGTCGGCAACCGCGAGCAGTATGAGACCGTCCGTTCGGTGGCTCCGCGCTGTCACACGCTGAAGACCATTGTCGTCTACGACGAGTCAATCGAGATTCCCGAGGACGACAAGTTGACGATGCGCTTCTCGTCGATGCTGAAGCTCGGCGAGGCTGCCACGCAGGAATGCCGCGACGCTGTCGCCGCCCGTGCCGCCGCCGCAACGCCCGAGGATATCGCCACATTAATATATACGTCGGGAACGACGGGCGAACCCAAGGGCGCGATACTGCCCCACAGCTGTTTCAACGCGGCGATGGAGATTCACCACGAGCGCCTGACGACGCTGAGCGACAAGGATACGTCGCTCTGCTTCCTGCCCCTGAGTCATATCTTCGAGAAGGCCTGGACCTATTTCTGCCTCGATAGCGGCATGAGGGTCGCCATCAACAGCAACCCCAAAGAGATTCAGTCGGCCATGCGAGAGGTGCGTCCGACCTGTATGTGCAGCGTGCCGCGTTTCTGGGAGAAGGCCTATACGGCCATCCAGGAGAAATTCTCGACCATCAAAGGCTTCAAACGCTTCATGATACGCCGCGCGCTGGCCGTAGGCCGTCGCCGTAATCTCGATTATGTGCGCCTTGGCAAGAAAGTGCCCGCGCTGCTCGAGGCCCGCTACCGCTTTTACTATAAGCGCGTTCTGTCGACCGTGGCCCGCGCCATAGGTGTCGACCGCGGCAATATCTACCCCACGGCCGGAGCGCCTCTGTCGGCAAATATCGTCGAGTTTTTCCACGCCTGTGGTATCAATATCCTCATCGGCTACGGCCTGTCGGAGACGACGGCGACGGTGACCTGCTTCCCGCAGGTAGGCTATGAAATCGGCAGTGTCGGCACCGTGATGCCCCGCGTCGAGGTCAAGCTCGGCGACGAGAACGAGATATTAGTAAAGGGTCCGACTGTGATGCGTGGCTATTACAACTGCCCCGAGGAGACCGCCAAGGCCTTCACGGCCGACGGATGGTTCCGCACCGGCGACGCAGGCCGCTTTGACGAATCGGGCGCGCTCATCCTGACCGAGCGTCTCAAAGACCTCTTCAAGACCAGTAACGGCAAATATATCGCGCCGCAGGCCATCGAGAGCCGTCTCGGCGAGGACCGCTATATCGAGCAGGTGGCTGTCATCGGCGACCAGCGCAAATATGTGACGGCCATCATCATCCCGGCCTTCGAGGCCCTGAAGGAGTATGCCCGCCGCAAGAAAATCGCGTTCAAGAACATCGACGAGCTCATCCAAAACTCTGAGATCAAGAAGATGATAGCCGACCGCATCGAGAAACTTCAGGCCGGCTTAGCGGGATTCGAGAAAATCAAGAAATTTACGCTGCTGCCTCACGAATTCTCAATCGAGAGCGGCGAGCTGACCAACACGCTCAAACTGCGTCGTCCGGTCATCAACAGCCTCTATTCAAACGAAATCGAGGCGATGTATTGCTGAGAACAGTTATTTGCATATACTGAAAGCGGGAGGCCCGGGCTTCCCGCTTTTTTGCTAATGCGGATATTCGTCGCGGCGGCGGGGATTCATCGGGAACCAGCCTTTGATGACGCGCTCGCGCTGCTCGAAAATCTCTTTAATCGTCCAGAACGACGAGAAGCCGACGACGCCCGCGAGGGTCGAGAGGAATACGTCAGAGACGGCCATGGCGACGCCACACATGACGATGCCGAGAATCAGGAAGCACCACCAGCATCGGGTGCCGAAATAGTATTCGCATTTGATGACGATGGGGTGGAAGATGCCGATGACGGCGAAGGTGCAGATGCCGATGGCGAGGCCGAGGAGATTATATTGCTGAAGAATTTCGCTGAGATAAGTCATTTGTGATAAAAATGTCGGTTTCGGCGGCAAAGTTACTGAAAATAATCGGCTTTCGGGGGATGTAAAATGCGGAAAAACTAAGAGGTAAATTCGGGTGTTAATATTATGACAAAGCTATTACAAAAATATCACTATAACATTGCGATGCAATAATTGTAACAATTGTGTAACAATAATTGTAATTTTTAATTGATTAAATATCAATAAATTGAAATGCAAAAATAAGTAATTTCATCGCATTAACATGTATTAACGCAAAAATGCTTGACAAAGCTAAATTCTTAGTAATTTTGGATTGTAATCAGAAAAGAACGACACCGAAACAAAGCAAAAACTGATCAAAATCAACTTAAAATTCAACTGGTATGGGAACCTCGAAATTTCAAAGCAATCTGATGAACCTGCAGAGCAACATGCTCAACTTTGCCTACATGCTCACCTCAAACCGTGACGATGCTTACGACCTGCTTCAGGACACAACGCTCAAGGTGCTCGACAACGAAAGCAAATATGCCGAGAACACAAACTTCAAGGGCTGGGTGTTCACAATCATGCGCAACATCTTCATCAACAACTACCGTCGCACGGCCCGAGCCGCGACGATGATCGACACCACCGACAACCTCTACCACATCAACCTCTCGCAGGACTCAGGCCTCGAATCGCCCGAAGACTCTTACGGCGCAAGCGAGATAGGCGCCGCCATCGAATCATTCTCTGACGAATACCGCATTCCATTCTCGATGCACGTCGCCGGCTACAAATACAACGAAATCGCCGAGCATATGAATCTCCCCCTCGGCACCGTCAAGAGCCGCATCTTCTTCGCCCGCAAGAAACTCCAGGAGCAGTTTGCCGACTATCGCTAAACTGCCGCAAAAGACATATCAGACAAAAAAAAGGTTCCCAGACCTCTCTCCGCGCAAACTTTCTCCTGTCCCATATATATACAGACTTAGCCAAAATCAAGAATAAAACAGTCATAGAGATTTATCATACATGGTATTATGCCAAGAGCCCGCACCACACAGCGGGCTCGTTTTTTTGCATGCGGCTTTATGTGCACAGGCGTTTGAGGCTGTTTTGAGACGCGTTTTTGGTTTTGTGTGAATTATTTTCTAAATTTGCACGTTAATATAAACGTTAAACCCGCAACCAATCAGATAAAAAGATATGGCACAACAAGAAGACGTGTTCAAAAAGATAGTGGCACATGCCAAGGAGTATGGCTTTGTGTTTCAGTCAAGCGAAATCTATGACGGTCTCGGCGCAGTCTACGACTACGGTCAGAACGGCGTTGAGATGAAAAACAATATCAAGCGCTACTGGTGGGAATCCATGACGCTTCTCCACGAGAATATCGTCGGCATCGACTCGGCGATTTTCATGCACCCGACCATCTGGAAGGCTTCGGGCCACGTCGACGCGTTCAACGACCCGCTGATCGACAACCGCGACTCGAAGAAGCGCTATCGCGCCGATGTGCTTATCGAAGACCAGATTGCCAAATACGACGATAAAATCGAAAAAGAGGTCGCCAAGGCCCGCAAACGCTTCGGCGACAGCTTCGACGAGGCTCTCTATCGCCAGACCAATCCGCGTGTGCAGGAGCATGTAGCCAAGCGCGAGGCTCTTCACGAGCGTTTCGCCAAGGCCATGAACGCCAACGATCTCGACGAGCTCCGTCAGATTATCATCGACGAAGAAATCGTCTGCCCCATCTCCGGCACGAAGAACTGGACAGAGGTGCGCCAGTTTAACCTCATGTTCAAGACAGAGATGGGCTCGACGGCCGACGGCTCGATGACGGTTTACCTCCGTCCCGAGACAGCCCAGGGCATCTTTGTCAACTACCTCAACGTGCAGAAGACCGGCCGTATGCGTATCCCCTTCGGCATCGCCCAGATAGGCAAGGCCTTCCGCAACGAAATCGTCGCCCGCCAGTTTATCTTCAGAATGCGCGAGTTCGAGCAGATGGAAATGCAGTTCTTTGTCCGCCCGGGCGAGGAACTCAAATGGTTTGACACCTGGAAGCAGACCCGTCTGCGCTGGCACAAGGCCCTCGGCCTCGGCGACAGCAAATACCGCTTCCACGACCACGACAAGCTTGCGCACTATGCCAACGCCGCCACCGACATCGAATTCGAGATGCCTTTCGGCTTCAAGGAGGTAGAGGGTATTCACTCGCGCACAAACTTCGACCTTTCGCAGCATGAGAAATTCTCAGGCAAAAAGATACAGTATTTCGACCCCGAGCTCAACGAGAGCTACACGCCCTACGTCATCGAGACCTCGATCGGCGTTGACCGTATGTTCCTGAGCGTCTTCTGCTCGAGCTACGAAGAGCAGAAGCTCGAAGGCGGCGACACCCGCGTCGTCCTGCATCTGCCCGCGCCGTTGGCTCCGGTGAAATGCGCCGTGCTGCCGCTCGTCAAGAAAGACGGTCTGCCCGAAAAGGCCCGCGAGATTGTCGACGACCTGAAGTTTGACTTCGCGACACACTACGAGGAGAAAGACACCATCGGCAAGCGCTACCGCCGTCAGGACGCCATCGGCACACCCTACTGTATCACAGTCGACCATCAGACACTCGAGGACAACACCGTGACGCTGCGCGACCGCGACACCATGGAACAGACCCGTGTGCCGGTAGCCGACCTCCACAAGCTCATCCACGACCGTGTCAGCCTGACGTCGTTGCTGCGCAAAATCGGTTAATCACAATCAATAAAAGCATATAATCATGAATCAACCCGTTCAACAAAAAAAATCGCCGGACAAATGGATTGTCCTGGGGGTCGTTGTAGTGGTGGCCATTGTGGCGCTAATCGCCGGCATATGGGGCTTCTATAACAGCGTCGTAGAAAAACAAGAGGTCGTTGATAACGCCTGGGCAAAAATTCAGGTGCAGTATCAGCGCCGCCTCGATCTTATCCCCAATCTGGTCGAGACCGTCAAGGGCTATGCCGCTCACGAGAGTGAGACACTCGAGTCGGTCACCCGCGCCCGCGCCGGTCTGTCGGATGCTTATAATGCCGCAGACTCGCTTATGAAGACTACGCCCGACAACGCAGCTGCATTCGAGCGCTACAACACGTCGCAGGCTCAGCTCGGCCGCGCGTTCAACGTCTATGTCAACGCCGTGCGTGAGGCTTATCCCGATCTCAAGGCTAACACTCAGTTTGAGAACCTTCAGAAGCAGATAGAAGGCACGGAGAATCGAATATCTATGGCTCGCACAGATTATACAAACACCGTCAAGGACTATAATCTGAAAATCAAACGTTTCCCCGGCAATCTCTTCGCATCGTTCTTCGGCTTCGAAGCCAAACCTCAGTTTGAGGCTGACAGCGAGGCTCAATCAGCACCAAAAGTACAGTTCTGACCGATATGAAAAAATTACCGCTACTATTGATGTTCGGCCTGCTGGCCGTAGTTTTCGGAGGACTCATGTCGTGTAGTGACGACTATGACGACAACGAGGCATGGCGCAAGGCTAACAGCGAGTGGCTCTCGCAGATGCAGGCACGCAAGAACGCCGACGGCACACCTTATTATAAGGTGATAGTTCCCGACTGGGACCCGGCCAACTTCGTGCTCATCCACTATTTCAACA
The DNA here is from genome assembly GCA_945828175.1 of uncultured Bacteroidales bacterium. GTDB lineage: Bacteria > Bacteroidota > Bacteroidia > Bacteroidales > Muribaculaceae > CAG-873. The sequence continues at coordinate 6,570 of CALZQD010000065.1, forward strand.
ACACCGAGGAGACCAAGGGCAACCTCTCGCCGCTCTACACGAGCGTCATCGACGTGCGCTACAAGCTGCATCTTTATAACGACGCCGCCGTAGACTCGTCGACGACGCTGACCACCTGGGGCCCCGGCATCTACCGCGCGCAGCTCAACAAGCTCGTGCCCGGCTGGGCCGCAGCGCTCTGTGACATGCACGTCGGCGACACGGCCGAGGTGATTGTGCCCTATCAGCTCGCCTACGGCACCACGTCGACGACGTCGATGCCCGCATATTCAAATCTCCGGTTTAATATCCGCCTGCACGACATATATAAATATGAGGCTTCGCCGTATTGAATAAGCTGATGAGCTAAGACATAAAGGCCGTGAGTTGTTCACGGCCTTTTTTTGTGATTCACCGGTTGGTGATGTGCGGGGAATGTTATCGGAAACAATATGCGCCCCCGGCATTAGCCCGGCGGCGCATATTTTAGTTCTTGGCATTAAAAAAGTCGACCCTCGGAGAGAGATCGACTTATGAAATAAGTTTGAAGGGGTTGCGTTGATTATTCAGCGACTACAGAGTCAGCAGCAGCAACAACTGTGTCAGCGGCAGCTGAGTCAACAGGAGCTACAACTTCTTCTACAACAGCTTCTTCAACTACAGCTGAATCAGCAGCTTCAGCTTTCTTTTCGCCGTTACCACAAGAGAAAAGTGATACGCTGAAAACAACAGCAAGGAATAAAACTAACTTTTTCATTTTTTCTAAATTTTAAAATTATAAAACAATACTTTTATGCTTCAAAAACGGTACAAAGGTATAGCAAAATTTTTAAACTACAAAACAAAAATAGTCAATTTTTTATTGATGACTAAATATTCTTGAAAATTAACGTTTTAATAATGCATTATACCTGTGTTATGGCTATTGACGGGCATTTGCGGCATTTATCGAGGCCACGATGCCGTTGGCCATGACGACGGCTTTGGTGATATGGTCGCAGATGTGGTCGCGGCCGATGAGGCGGTCGATGCCGGCGTGTTCGAGTGACTCCCTGACGTTGGGCTTGACGCCCGAGAGGACGATGTGGATGCCCTCGCTCTGCGACGATTTGATGAGAATCTCGAGGTTGTGGAGGCCGGTGGCGTCGATGAACGACACTTTTCGCATGCGGATTATTCGCACAAGCGGCTTCGTGCCTAAGGTCGTGCGCATCATCTCGTCGAACTTGGTAGCCACGCCGAAGAAGAACGGGCCGTCGATTTCGTAGACGCTGACGCCTTTGGCGACGTCGAGCACCTCGTGTTTGCCGAGGTCGGTGCCTTCGGCTACGTCGAGCTGCTCTGAGTAAATCTTTATCTCGGTATTCTCGGTGACGCGGCGGAGGAAGAGGACGACGGCCAAGAGCAGGCCGATCTCGATGGCGATCGTAAGGTCGAAGATGACGGTCAGCAGGAAGGTGACTATCAGCACCGACACGTCGCTCTTGGGTGTCTTGAGGATGCCGGCGATGGTGCGCCAGCCGCTCATGTTATAGGCTACGACCATCCTGTCTCTTATACACATCTGACGCTGCCGACGATATGCAGTGTGTAGA
>CALZQD010000066.1 GCA_945828175.1 uncultured Bacteroidales bacterium
GGCTACATGTTGTCTTACTGGCTCCCCGTCGCCATGCTCGCCTATCTGCTGTTCTACGCAGTGGCCGGCTCTAAGAACGTCAACACCGACATCCCCGTCGAAGACGACGTCGACCCGCTCAATCTCTGATAACATCAACCTGATATAAGGCAATGATAGGCCCGCGGCACACAGTCGCGGGCCTGTTTTTTTCTAAACTTTCGCCTCCGGCAGGGCGTTGTTTATAAAATCAAGCGTAAAAAATTGCCACATTGGGCCAAATGTTGTAATTTTGAACAAAATTTTAACACAACATCGTTAGTTTTAATGGAATCCAACGTATTAACTCACGCAGCCAACAATATAAGAATATTGACTGCCGCCATGGTCGAAAAAGCCAAGTCGGGTCATCCCGGCGGAGCTATGGGAGGTGCTGACTTCGTCAATGTGCTTTACTCGAAATTCCTTGTAACAGATCCCGACGACCCGACATGGTTCGGACGCGACAGGTTTTTCCTCGACCCGGGCCATATGTCGCCGATGCTCTACTCGGTTCTGGCACTGACCGGCAAATATACGTTGGCCGAGCTACAGCAATTCCGCCAGTGGGGCAGCGTCACGCCGGGCCACCCCGAAGTCGACCCCTCGCGCGGCATTGAAAACACCTCGGGCCCGCTGGGCCAGGGCCACACGATGGCCGTCGGCGCCGCAATCGCCGAACGCTTCCTCGCCGCCCGCTTCGGCGAAGTCGTGGCTCACAAGACCTACGCTTTCATCTCTGACGGCGGCATCCAGGAGGAAATCTCGCAGGGCGCCGGCCGCATCGCAGGCTATCTCGGCCTGTCGAACCTGATAATGTTCTACGACAGCAACAAGGTGCAGCTCTCGACCGACGTCGACGAGGTCGACCGCGAGGACTACGCCGCCAAATACCGCGCATGGCACTGGCATGTAATCGAAATTGACGGCAACGACCCCGTCGCCATCGCCGACGCCCTCACGCGCGCGCATAATGAAAAGGAGAAACCGGTGCTCATCATCGGCAACACCCGCATGGGCCTCGGCGCCGTCACAGCCGACGGCAAAAACTTCGAGGGCCAGTGCTCGACCCACGGCCAGCCCCTGAGCAAATCGGGCGCCGACGTCAACGCCACGATAAGAAACCTCGGCGGTGACCCCGAGAATCCCTGGGTCATCTTCGACGACGTCGCCGAGCTCTACGCCCGACGCAACGACGAGCTGCGCAAGATCGTCGCACGCCGCCGCGAGGAGTTTGCCCGCTGGAGCGAGACCAACCCCGACAAGGCCGCCACGCTCAAGAGCTATCTCGAAGGCCGCCTGCCCGAAATCGACTACCGCGCCATCGCCCACAAGGCCAACGTCGCCACCCGCACGGCTTCGGCCGACGTGCTCTCGGTGCTCGGCGAGAAGGTCGGCAACATGATTGTCGGCTCGGCCGACCTCGCCAACAGCGACAAGACCGAGGCCTTCCTCAAGAAGACCGGCGCCTTTGTCAACGGCGACTTCAGCGGCGCGTTTATCCACGCCGGCGTGTCAGAGCTGACGCTGGCAGCCATCTGCAACGGCATCGCCCTTCACGGAGGCGTCTACGCTGCCTGCGCTACATTCTTCGTCTTCTCTGACTATATGAAACCGGCGATGCGCATGTCGGCGCTGATGTCGCTCCCGGTCAAATATATCTGGTCGCACGACGCCTTCCGCGTCGGCGAGGACGGCCCGCCCCACGAGCCTGTCGAGCAGGAAGCACAGCGGCGTCTGCACGCAGAGATCACCAACTTCGAGGGCCGTCCGTCGATGCTCGCCCTGCGTCCCGCCGACAGCGCCGAGACGACGATAGCCTGGGAAATGGCGATGGAAAACAAAGAGACCCCGTCGGCTCTCGTGCTCACCCGCCAGGATGTCTCCGACCTGCCCTCACAGAGCGGCGACCGCTACGCCGACGCCCTCGGCACACGCCGCGGCGGCTACACCGTCATCAAATCACAGTCGCCCGAGGTCATTCTCGTCGCCAACGGCTCTGAAGTGTCGCTCCTCTGCAACGTAGCCGAACTTCTGAAAGCCGAAGGCATAAGCGCCAATGTCGTGTCGATGCCGTCATCGGGTCTGTTCAACATCCAGGACGAGGCCTACCGTCTGTCAGTCCTGCCTGCCGGACTGCCCCACTTCGGTCTCACAGCCGGACTGCCCGTCACCATCAAGCTCATCAACGGCTTCAACGGCAAAGTATACGGACTGAGCCGCTTCGGCGCCTCGGCCCCGTATAAAGTGCTGGACGAAAAATTCGGCTTCACGCCCGAGAACATTCTCCATGAGGTCAAAAAATACCTTGGACGCTGAAAAACAGACCAATTCTGATAAAAAACAATAGTCACACAGAACATTTTTTATTATTTTTTAGTTTAAATAAGAAAAAAGTGTTAACTTAGCGCATCCAAATAGGCTTAAAATATAACTAAATCAATTCTAAATAATTCATCATCTTATGAAAAAAGCCACAATTTTAGCACTTGCTTGCGTCCTTTTCATGGGACAGGCTGCTGTAGCACAGGAATCTGCAAAGGAGATTACCTATGTTAACGATCCCTCGCAAGGCTATCTGTTCAACCGTTTCCAGGATAACTGGTTTATCACAGCTGAAGGCGGTGCCGGCATCTATTTCTCAAGCTTCGACTCGAAGCGCAACCTTATGGACCGCTTCTCACCCGCAGCTTCAATCTATGTAGGCAAATGGTTCAGCCCGATTATCGGTCTCCGCGCCGGCATCAACTATCTCGGCATCAAAGGCCTGACCGAAAACAGCGGCTACGGCCTCGTCAACGAGCATATGACAGACGGACTCTATAAAGAGAAATTCAATCTCTTCGGCCCGCAATTAGACGTCATGCTCAACCTCACCAACTGGTGGTGTGGCTATCGTCCCGGCCGCATCTACAACGCAACTCTCTATGGCGGTGCAGGTGCATTCGTGACATTTGCCAAAAACGACGAGAACAAATGGAAACACGTATCTGACGACTTCCTCGATGTCCGCGCCGGTCTTATCAACTCGTTCAGAGTAAGCGAGCAGGTCCAGCTCTCACTCGACCTCCGTGTCAACATGTTCAAAGGCCCGAGCAACTTCCAGAACGGCAGCACAAAACTTTGCGGCGACCTTCAGGCTTACTTCGGCGTAACTTATAACTTCAAGAACCGCGAATGGAGCACACCCGTTGTTCCCGTTTGCCCCGAACCCGAAAACTGCGACGCACTCCGCGCACGTCTCGCTGCAGCTGACGCCCGCATCGCCGACCTCGAAGCACAGCTCCGCGACTGCCTCAACCGTCCCGTCGAGAAAGTTACAGAAAAAGGCCCGCTTGCAACTATCTACTACCCCATCGGCGTTTCTCGCCTGACCCGTGAAGACCGCAACATCCTCGGCGCCATCGCCAACGTGATGATTGCAAACCCCAACACTCACTACACCCTCACAGGCTGGGCCGACAACTACACCGGTACAGAGCAGATCAACATCCGTCTCCGCAAAAACCGTGTTGCAGGCGTTGAGAAACAGCTCATCAAAAACGGCGTTCCCGCTTCTCAGCTGACCGCTACAACCAACAACGGCAGCCTCTGCGACCTCGGCGAAAAATTCGTCGCTCTCGACCGCGCCGTCACAATCGAAGAGACAAAATAAGCATAAATCAAATCGATTATAACCGACAGGCCGCTCCCGCAAGGGATGCGGCCTGTTTGTTTTTTGCGATTATTTGATTATCTTTGCCTAAACTAATTACAATCATGAGAAATAAGATAATACTTTTTGCTATTGCCCTGACCTCGCTCGTCCCCGCCGCACAGGCCCAGACGACTCCCGCCGAAGTCATCGAGACACCCGCCAAAGCCGGCGGCGTCTACTATGCCTACCCCGTCGAAACATCGCTCAACACGCCAGCGCCTAAAGGCTATAAACCATTTTATATCAGCCACTACGGTCGCCACGGCTCGCGCTATCTGACAAGCGACAAAGACTATACCCGCCCGCTCGGCAAGCTGCGTCTCGCCAAGGAACGCGGCGCCCTGACACCCTACGGCGAGGACGTCCTCAACCGCCTCGAAGCCGTCTGGGGCATGGCTGAGGGCCGCATCGGCGAGCTCACCGAGCTCGGCGCCAAGCAGCACCGCGGTATCTCGAAGCGCATGTATAATTCATACCCCGAAGTCTTCGCCGGCAAGCCCGAAATAACGGCAGCCTCGACCGTCATCATGCGCTGCGCCCACTCGATGTTTGCCTTCGTCGAGGGCCTCAAGGAAATCGACCCGTCGCTGGTCATCCCCCGCGAATCGTCGCAGCGCAACATGGTCTACCTGAGCTATAACGACAAAAAATCGTGGCCATGCACAAGCCACGACGCCGAATGGTATCAGAACTACCGCAAATTCCGTCACGAGATGGTGAAGCCCGACCGCCTTGTCGACACGCTCTTCTGCGACAGCACTTTCGTGCGCGGCTTCATCGACCCTGAGGAGATTGCCGCCGACCTGTATTATGTCACCGTCGGCCAGCAGAACCTCGACAGCGACATCACATTCGACGACCTCTTCACTCCCGAAGAGCTCTTCGACCTCTGGCAGGTCGCCAACTTCAGATTCTACTCGCGCAACTCATCGTATCCCCCGGCCCGCGGACTGATGGTCGACAACGCCAAGAATCTTGCCTCGAACATCCTCGAGGGCGCCGAGAAATATATCGCCGAGGGCAAAAACGGCGCGACGCTGCGCTTCGGCCACGACGGCAACATCATCCCCTTCATCGCCTTGATGCGTCTCGGCGGTAAAGCAACCTACTGCACAAATCCGTACGAGCTCTATAAAGACTACAGCGACTTCACAATCTGCCCGATGGGCGCCAACTTCCAGATGGTGCTCTTCAAGAACAAGCAGGGCGACGTCATCGCCAAGTTCATGCTCAACGAGCGCGAGGTGCCGCTGGCAATCGAGAGCGACATCTATCCCTTCTACCGCTGGGACGACGTCAAGAAATATTTCGAGGACGCCATCGCCATCCCGAGCGTCGAGGTCATGGATGCCGCGCTGAAAGCTCAGGCCAACGACTGAGCCGGCGCTCAGGGATTGTAAAGGTCCTTGTTGAAAAAGTTCATGACGTCGCGCGCGATCGTTAGCGCGGCAGCCGCGGGCGAGGCGGCGTTGAGAGCCACGGCGCGCTCATAATCGCTTATGGCCTGCGACTTCCGGCCGAGGCGCCAATAGAGCCGCCCGCGCTGATAATAGAGATTGTCGTCGTCGGGATTGGCCGCGATTTCCGACGTCAGGCGCGCGAGTTCGGCGGCGAAGTCAACTTCAGCTTGATTTTTATCGTTCATATCTTAAGAAATTTCTACGCTACAAATATATAACAAATTCCGATTATGAAAAGAATCATCTGCAGTCTGGCATCATTGTTCATCTGCGTCGGCCTCTATGCCGCCGACCCGACGGCGACTCACTACAGCGTCACTCAGTGCGAGGGCTCGCTCACACCCTACCCGACAGAAATCAGCGCCGTCGCTGTGCCCGACTCGCTCGAAGCCGTGATGATAAACCACGTCGGCCGCCACGGCTCGCGCTATCCGGCCTCAGGTTCAAACTGTTATAAGCTCGCCCGCGCACTCGCGACGGCCGACTCGCTGGGCACTATAACCCCGCTCGGACGCAAGCTGATGGCGCTCAACCTCGAGGTCATCAACCGCAGCAACGGTCAGTGGGGCGCGCTCGACTCGCTCGGCATGGCCGAACAGCGCGGCCTGGCACAGAGAATGTTCGAGGCTTTCCCGACGGTGTTCAAAGACGCCCGGGTCAGCGCCCTGTCGTCATACTCGCCGCGCTCGATGATGAGCATGTTCTCTTTCGTCCACCAGCTCGACCGCCTCGACAACAAGCTCGAAATCAGCACTTCGACAGGCCGCAACAACTCCTATCTGATGCGTCCATTCGACGTCGATCAAGATTACATCGATTTCCGCCGCGACAACCTCTGGAAACCGGCCTACGACGCCTATTTCGAGCAGGTCTGCCCAACGGCGGCCATCACCCGCGTGCTCGGCAAGGACTACCCCTTTGACAACGCCGCCCATTGGCGCGACCTCGCCATAACCGAGTATTACGTCCTCGCCGGCCTGTCGTGCATGAACGTCAGCGCCGACATCAGCGAATATCTCTCGGCCGACGAACTCAACGCCCTGTGGTCGTGCTTCAACCTGCGCCAGTATCTCCAGCGCACGGCGACGACCGTCTCGACCGTCCCCGCCGATATCGCCGCCGACCTGGTGCTCAACCTCATAGAGACCACCGACAATTTCATCGAAGGCACCGACAAGACCGCCGTCCGCCTGCGCTTCGGCCACGCCGAGACCGTCATGCCGCTCGTGTCGCTGCTCAAGCTGCCCGGATGCTACTACATTACCAACTACTTCGACACCGTGGCGCTCCACTGGCGTGATTTCGAGGTGGTTCCGATGGCCGCCAACGTCAGGATGATACTCTTCAAGGCCAAAAAGTCGGGGCGCTATTATCTGCGCGTCGACCTCAACGAGAAGCCCGTCACGCTCATCCCCAACAACGACGCCGTCTATCTGCCCTGGGGCGTTGCCCGCGACTACATGATGCGCTGCGTGCCTCTCTACGCTCAATAGAATGCAGCTGTGCGACAGCGATAAACGGCATCGATTAAATATCATTTAAGTCAACTGTGCAAGAATCACGCCCAATCATAGCCCTACCTTTGCTATATAATCAAAAAAGGAGGCTATCATGGCAACATTCTCAACAGAAGACATTATCTTCGCAACAGCAACCAAACACGGACATCAGTTGGCAAACCTGAAGCTCAGCGGCATAGCATCGCTGACCGAACTGCTGGCGACGATACGCCGCCATCTCGGCGCGACGACAGGCCTCATCGAGATTTCGCTGCGCAATCTCTCGAAAGGCTACTCGTCGCAGCAGGCGCTCTTCGTCACCGCCCCGGCCGAAGGCATCCAGCTGGCATTTGACCTCGCTTAATGAAAATAATACATACAGCCGACTGGCATCTCGGACAGCTCTTCTACGGCTACGAGCGCAACGACGAGCACCGCCACATGGCCCGCTGCCTCATCGACGCCGTCGCCGCTCACCGCCCCGACGCCCTAATCGTCGCGGGCGACATCTTCAATACGCCCAATCCGCCGATCGCCGCCCTCGGCATCTACAACGAGACGATGATGCGGCTCCACGAAATCGCGCCCGAGATGAAAATCGTCGTTCTCGCCGGCAACCACGACAGCGCCTCGCGACTCGAGGTGACATCGGCGCTTTGGCGCCACTTCAATCTCGAAATCGTCACGGGTCTCACGCCCGAAGGCCGCATCATCGAGCTGCCGGGCAAAGGATATATCGCCGCCATACCTTATATATATGAGGGCAACTATCCCGACGCAGGCGACGACTGCCCGACCGACGAGCGCATCAGGCTCTTCCACCAGAAGCTCCTCGACGACATCGCCGCCGGGAACACCGACGGCCTCCCCGTCGTCATGACCGCCCATATCGCCGTCAGCGACAGCACCTCGGCGAAGCTCTCCGACCGATATCTCTCATATCATCCGCTCACCGTCATGGGCGAGGGCTACGACTACCTCGCGCTCGGCCATATCCACAAGTCGCTGACGATGCACTCGGGCGAGGCCGCGGCCCGCTACAGCGGCTCACCCCTGTCGGTATCGTTCGACGAGGAGCCGACCCACAGCTTCACCCTCGTCGACATCGCCGCACGCGGCGCGCAGCCCGACATCGAGCTGCTCGAGATTCCCGTCATCCGCCCGCTCGAAACCTTCCCCGAAGACTGCCCCGTAGAATTTGAGCAGACTATCGAGCTGATTGACAAACATCTGCCCGCCGACCACGACTGTTACCTGCGCGTCATGGTCAAGTGCGACGACGGCATCGCCGGCAACGCCAAAATCCGTCTCGCCGAGGCCCTAAGCGGCAAGAAAGCGCGCTTCTGCCTGCTGACGCCGGTGACGACAGCGGCCGGCCGTGGCGAGAGTTTCAAGCGCATAACCCGCGAGGAGATCAGCGTCAAGGAGCCCTCTGACCTCGCCGCCGAATATTTCGCCGCC
>CALZQD010000067.1 GCA_945828175.1 uncultured Bacteroidales bacterium
TTAGCTCAGTTGGTTAGAGCGTCGGATTGTGGTTCCGAAGGTCGTGGGTTCGACCCCCACACGGCACCCTCAAATAAACCAATCATTATCAGCGTCAACTCTTTAACAGCGTTGACGCTTTTTTCATTAAATATTCATGACCGATTCAGAACTCAAAGAGCTGCTCGACTATGAGTCGCGGCGAATCAATTGCGTCGATTTCGTCGACGAAGACCCCGTCAGGTTTCCGCGACACTTCAGTGACAAACGCGACATCGAAATCGCCGCACTGCTCGCCTCGACCATCGCCTGGGGCAAACGCTCGATGATATGCCGCGACGCCGAAAAAATGTTCTCGCTTATGGACTGGCAGCCATATCAATATGTCGTCGACCGCGGCTTTGAGGATCTGCCCGACATGAATATCCACCGCACTTTTTTCGCCGCCAACCTGCGCCATTATCTCCGCGGTCTGGCGAGAATCTACGACCGCTACGACTCGCTCGAGGACTTCGCCCGTGCGGTCGGCACGGCCGATGCCGAAATGCCCGCATGGCATCTCGTTGCGGCCATCAACGCCGAGCTCTGCGAGGCCAACGGCGGCTGCGGCGACTCGCGCTGCCTGCCGCTCTCGCTCGACAGTACGGCCCTGAAACGCTTCAACATGGCCCTGCGTTGGCTTGTGCGCGATGACGGCATCGTCGACCTCGGTATATGGTCGGTGCTCAAACCCTCGCAGCTCTATGTGCCGCTCGACGTCCACGTCGGCAACACCTCGCGCGAGCTCGGACTTCTCACTCGCCGCGCCAATGACCGCCGCGCCGTCGTCGAGCTGACCGAAGCCCTGCGACGCTTCAACCCCGACGATCCTGTCGTCTACGACTACGCTCTCTTCGGCCTCGGCGTCTACAAGAGCTTCGACGAGGCCCTCGAAAACGCCAAAAAACGGTAGTGAGGTAAAAAAGTTAAGAATTCAATCGATTTGTATATTTGATAATTAACACGAAAGCGCTAATTTTGCATTTCAAGCAGGCGCTTAAGGCGTCGTGTGCCTTCTTTGATAACCGTTACGGCGCTACCGATCTGTTTATGCTTAAGGCTTTAAGAGTAATTTTCGCTATCGTCTGCCTCGCGGCTGTGACATTGCTTTTTGTCGACTTCACAGGCTTCGCGGCAGGCCACTGGGGCTGGCTCGCCAAGATACAGTTCGTGCCGGCGCTGCTGTCGCTCAACCTCCTGGTTGTCGCCGCGTTAGTGGTGCTGACGCTCGTCTTCGGTAGGCTCTATTGCTCGGTCATCTGTCCGTTAGGCGTTTTTCAAGATTTCATCAACTGGCTCCACAATCATTTCGGCGGCAAACGCGCCAAGCGCAACAACCGTTTCCGCTATCACGCGCCGCATAAGAAGCTGCGCCTGAGCTTCCTGACGCTCTTTGTCGTCATGATAGCCGTGGGCATCGTCGGGCTGAGTTCGACCGCCTTTGCCGCCGCCGGCCTCATCGAGCCGTACAGCGCGTACGGCCGCATAGCCACACAGCTGTTTGCCCCGGTATATGATGCTGGCAACAACGTGCTCGCCGACATGTCAGCAGCTTCTGACAATTATGATTTCTATCATGTGCTTCCGAGGTTTGCATGGCCGGTGTTTATCGTCGCCGCGCTGACGTTTATCGTCGTGGTCACCTTTGCCTGGATTGGCGGACGAAACTATTGCAACATCGTCTGCCCGGTCGGCACCGTCCTCGGCTATCTCTCGAAATACTCTCTGCTCAAGCCCGTTATCGACAAGAGCAAATGTAACGGCTGCCGCAAGTGCGAGCGCAACTGCAAGGCATCATGTATCGACGGCCACAACCACGTCATCGACTATACGCGCTGCGTCACCTGCTTTGACTGCATCGGCAACTGCTCGCAGCACGCCATCAGCTATCGCCCCGCTCTCCGCAAAAAGGCCGCTGACCAAGGCGCCGAGGCCAAAACCGAGACCAAAGCCGACTCCAAGACCGATGCCGGCCGCCGCAGCTTTATCATCACCGGCGCCGCTATCGCCGGAGGCCTCGTGGCCCGCGCGGCCGTCAAGGGCGACGGCGGCCTTGCTCCCGTCAAAGACAAGAAGCGCCCCGAGCGCGAGACCCAGGTCGTGCCTCCCGGTGCTATCTCGGCTTCGCATCTCAACGCCCGCTGCACTTCGTGTCAGCTGTGTATCAACTCATGTCCCGAAGGTGTGCTGAAACCCTCGACCGACATAGAGTCTTTCATGCACCCTGTGTCGTATTATACTGACGGCTGGTGCCGTCCCGACTGCACGACCTGCGGCGACGTCTGCCCGGTCGGCGCTATTGTCAGCCTCGACCCCGCCGAGAAGAGCTCGACCAAGATAGGCACGGCCAAGGTCGACCTCGACACCTGCATCTCGGCCTCGGCCGGACAGCAGTGCGGCAACTGCGAACGCCACTGTCCCGCCGGAGCCATCACGATGGCGCCTGTCAGCGACGCTCCCGGCGCGCATCTCCGTCCCATCGTCGACGAAGCCGCCTGCATCGGCTGCGGCGCGTGTGAGTATCATTGTCCCGTCGGTACCGCCGGCATCATCCGCGCCGACCACTCGGCCATTCATGTTGAGGGCGTCGACGTCCACCGTTTAATCTGATTCTGTCATGGAAAAGAAAGACAACAACAATATATCGCGCCGCAGATTCCTCAAGCATCTCGGCATCGGAGCGCTCGCCGGCGTCGCCACGGCCTGCGGCAGCAACGTCGTCAGCGAGACTGACAAGAAAAAAGCCGGCGACGGCAAGATGACATATCGCGTCAACCACAACACCGGCGACAGCGTCTCGGTGCTCGGCTACGGCTGTATGCGTCTGCCGACCAAGTCTGACCCAAAAACCGACGCCGACCCCGAAATCGACCAGGAGGCCGTCAACGCCCAGGTCGACTATGCCCTCGAGCACGGCGTCAACTACTTCGACACGTCGCCAGCCTACTGCAAGGGCCGCTCTGAGCACGTCATGGGCATTGCCCTCTCACGTCATCCGCGCGACAGCTATTTCATCGCCACCAAGCTGTCGAACTTCGCGCCCTCGACATGGCCGCGCGAAGAGTCGATAGCCATGTTCGAGAATTCACTCAAAGAACTGCAGACCGACTACATCGACTACCTGCTCCTCCACGCCGTAGGGCAGGGAAGCTTCGAGGCCCTCAACGGCCGCTATATCGACAACGGCATCCTCGACTATCTCAAGGAGAAGAAAGAGGCCGGCGTCATACGCAATCTCGGCTTCTCGTATCACGGCGATGTCGCGGTCTTCGACTACCTCCTCGAGATGATGGACCGCGGCGAGGTCCACTGGGATTTCGTCCAGATTCAGCTCAACTATATCGACTGGAACAACGCCAAGAAGGTCAACGACAGCAACACTGACGCCTCGTATCTCTACGCCGAGCTCGAGCGACGCAATATCCCCGTCGTCATCATGGAGCCGCTGCTCGGCGGACGCTTGGCTTCGGTCAGCGCCCCGATTGCAGCCAAGATGAAACAGCGCCGTCCCGACGACAGCATAGCCTCGTGGGCCTTCAGATATGCCGGTTCGCATCCCGGAGTACTGACTGTGCTCAGCGGCATGACCTATCTCGACCATCTCAAGGAGAATGTCGCCACATACTCGCCGCTCGACCCTGTCACCGACGAGGAAAACGAATTTCTCGAGGTCGTGGCGCAGGAAATTCTGCAGAACGACACGGTGCCGTGTACCGACTGCAAATACTGTATGCCCTGTCCCTACGGCGTCAACATCCCGGCCATTTTCGCCCATTATAACAAATGTGTCAACGACGACAACGTCGCCCGTGATACCCGCGACCCCCACTACGACAAGGCTCGCCGTGCGTTTCTTGTCGGCTATGACCGCACTGTGCCGAAGCTCCGCCAGGCATCGCGCTGTATCGCCTGCGGCAACTGCCTGAGCGAGTGTCCGCAGTCGATCGACATCCCCGGCCGTCTACGCGAAATCGACCAATACGTCGACCGTTTAAAGTCAGGCAAAGCATGATATGAGCAAGCGTTTCAAAGGTCTGGTTATCGGCACTGCGGCCGCGGCCACATATGGTCTCAACCCGCTCTTCGCGCTGCCGCTCTATGCCGACGGCCTCGATACATATTCAGTTCTGTTGCTGCGCTACCTCGGCGCCATCCCGTTGTTGGCGATAATGATAAAGGCCCGCGGACGCAGCTTTGCCATCAGGCGCGACCAGATTGTGCCCGTCATCGTACTCGGACTGATGCTCGGCCTGTCGTCGCTCGGCCTCTTCCTGAGCTACCGCTATATCGACGCCGGCATCGCCTCGACGCTGCTGTTCGTCTATCCGCTGATGGTGGCGCTTATCATGGCTGGTCTCTATCACGAGAAACTGACGATGCAAACTGTTGTCTGTCTGTTGCTTGCCCTTGTCGGCATATTTCTCCTGAGCCACACGTCGACTGGCGCGGCAATAAGCGTGGCTGGCATATTCTGGGTCGTCGTGTCGGCTCTGTCCTATGCCGTCTATATCGTCATCATCAACCGCAGCCGTGTCAACGATATGCCTACACTGCCGCTGACTTTCTGGCTCCTGATCTTCGGTTCGGTCATCTTCGTCGGCGGCGTTATTGCTCAGGGTGAGCTCATTCTGCCGTCGCGGCCGCTGCTGTGGGGCAACACCTTCGCTTTGGCGCTGCTGCCGACGGTGGTGAGCCTGTCGCTTACGACGGTGGCGATTCACATGATAGGCCCGACGCCGACGGCCATCCTCGGCGTCTTCGAGCCCGTCACGGCAGTAATTGTCGGTGTCCTTGTCTTCGGTGAAGTGCTTGGCCTGCGACAGATTACGGGCCTCGTGCTGATACTCGGCGCCGTCACGATGGTAGTCTCGGGAGGGAATCTTGCCCGCCGGATTGTTAGAATAAAAAAGATGTTCCCGTCGCTTCGCGGCCGCGGGAAAAATAAGAGCTAAATACTTATGACTATGTCACCAAAGGAAGAGATATTATATCTGCGCAGCGAGCTTAATCGCCACAACCACAACTATTACGTCAACAACGCGCCTGAAATCAGCGACCGCGAGTTCGACGAGATGATGAAAAAGCTCGAGCGTCTCGAGGCCGAGCATCCCGAGTATGACGACCCGCTGTCGCCGACCAGGCGTGTCGGCTCCGACCTCTCGCGCGGCTTCAAACAGGTTGCCCACATCTATCCGATGCTTTCGCTGGGCAATACCTACTCGATAGAGGAGGTCGATGCCTGGGTCAAGCGCACCTCGACGGCTCTCGCGGGCCAGGATGTAAGCATCGTCGGCGAGATGAAGTTCGACGGTACGGGCATTTCGCTGATTTATGAGCACGGCCGCCTCGTGCGCGCCGTTACTCGCGGCGACGGCGAGAAGGGCGACGATGTCACGGAGAATGTCAAGACGATTCGCAGCATCCCGCTGCAGCTCTCGGGCGACGACTGGCCCGAGATGTTCGAGATCCGCGGCGAGATTGTCATGCCCTGGAAGGCCTTCGAGCGCCTCAACGCCGACCGTGCTTTCAACGAGGAGCCTCTCTTCGCCAATCCGCGCAACGCCGCCGCCGGCACGATAAAGCTGCTCAATCCGGCCGAGGTCGCCGCCCGCGGTCTCGACGCCTATCTCTATTATCTACTCGGCGAGAATCTTCCTTTTGACAACCACTACGACAACATGCTTGCCGCGCGCCGCTGGGGATTCAAGGTCTCCGACGCCATGACGCTGATGACTTCGATTGACCAGGTCGACGCCTTCATCAACAAGTGGGATACGGCCCGCAAGGAGCTGCCGGTCGCCACCGACGGACTCGTCTTCAAGGTCAATTCGCTGCGCCAGCAGCTCAACTTGGGCTTCACGGCCAAGTCGCCGCGCTGGGCCATCGCATATAAATTCGCTGCCGAGCGGGCGCTGACCCGGCTGAGATTCGTGTCGTTCGATGTCGGTCGCCTCGGATATATCACGCCTGTCGCAAACCTCGATCCTGTGCTTCTGTCGGGTACCGTCGTCAAGCGCGCATCGCTCCACAACGAAGACATCATGACGACGCTCGACATTCATGAGGACGATATGCTCTATGTCGAGAAAGGCGGCGAGATTATCCCCAAAATCACCGGCGTCGAGCTCTCTGAGCGTGAACCTGGTGCCAAGCCCGTCGTCTTTGTGTCGCATTGCCCGGTCTGCGGCTCGCCGCTTGTACGCGTCGAGGGCGAGGCGGCCTGGATTTGTCCCAACAAAGACGGCTGCCCGCCGCAGATTATCGGACGTCTCGAGCACTTTGTCGGCCGACGTATGATGAACATCGACGGCATCGGCGAGGAGACCGCCGCCGCTCTCTATGCCGCCGGACTGGTCAGAAACATCGCCGACTTCTACGACCTGAAGGCTTCTGACCTCATGAAGCTCGAAGGCTTCGGCCGGCGCAGCGCCGAGCGTGTCATCGAGGGCATCGAGGCGAGCAAGAGCGTTGGCTTCGAGCGCGTGCTCTATGCCCTGTCGATTCCCTTTGTCGGCGAGACGACGGCCAAGAAGATTGCGCGTACAGTCAAGTCGCTCGACAATCTTATGGCTATGACGCCCGAGCAGCTTGAGAGCATCGAGGATGTCGGCAAGAAGATTGCCGTCAGTATCGCCGACTATTTCGCTTCGCCTGAAAAACGCGAGATGATTGAGCGCCTGCGCCGTGCCGGTGTCACTCTTGCCATCGACGAAGACGAGGATGCCGAGGGCAAGACCGACCTGCTTGCCGGCAAGACCTTTGTCATCAGCGGTGTCTTTGCTCGTCACAGCCGCGACGAATATAAGGCGCTGATTGAGCGCAACGGCGGCAAAAATGTCGGCTCAATCTCTAAAAAAACCGACTATGTGCTCGCCGGCGAAAATATGGGTCCGGCCAAACTCGAGAAGGCAACGGCGCTCGGCATCCCGA
Source organism: uncultured Bacteroidales bacterium (assembly GCA_945828175.1). Taxonomy (GTDB): domain Bacteria; phylum Bacteroidota; class Bacteroidia; order Bacteroidales; family Muribaculaceae; genus CAG-873. The sequence goes on from CALZQD010000067.1 coordinate 6,949, forward strand.
TTATCGACGAGGATACTTTCCTCGCCATGATAGGGCAGTGAGAGTGAGCAGCAACGACGCGCCTACGATAGCGACGAGGTAGGGCAGCCTGCTGTCGCGGCTGCTGACCTCTGACGACGATGTCGCGTGGGCCGATGTCATCAATGAATCGCGGCTTTCGCCGACCTCTGTGACCGATGTCGATCCGTCGCCGGTGACTGTGGCTCTCAGCCTGTGTCCGCCGATGGCGATGAGGCTGATTTCGCCGCCGCCGTCAGGCGGTCGCGTGACGATGATAAGGGGCGAATCGATTTCGATGGCGCTCGTCAGGGCGAGCCGGCTTTCTATGGCGAGGCTGTCGTTCAGGCGTTTCAGCTCAATGCGGTCGAGGCGTTTATCTTCTTTTACAGTGCTCTCTTTGTGGCTGCGGCAGCCCTGGCAGGCTAACAGTGTGGCCGCGACTGTGGTGATTAGGAGTGCTTTCATAGTGCGACATATTCTTTTGTTGCGTCGAAACAAGGGCAGGCCTTCGCGGCGAAATCGCGGTGGCCGTGGATTTTAGCGCCGGGGTAGCGTCGGCGCAGCTCTGTGAGGAGCGCCGACAGCGAGCGCTTTTGAGCTGGTGTGCGCGTGTCTTTAGGTTTGCCGTCGGCGTCGAGCCCCCCGACATAGGCCACGCCGATTGAGCAGACATTATGGCTGAGGCAGTGGGCGCCGACGGCCGATTCGTCGCGGCCTTTCTCGATGCTGCCGTCGAGCCTGACGACATAGTGGTAGCCGATAGAGTCGAAGCCCCGTTGGCGGTGATAACGGTCGATTTCAGCGGCGCCGATGTCGAGGCGCTCGCGGGTTGCCGTGCAATGCACGATTATTTCTGTGATTTTTCTCATAGCGTAACGTGAGTTCGATATAAGAATTAGACCACTCAACAATAAAACAATCAGCCATT
>CALZQD010000068.1 GCA_945828175.1 uncultured Bacteroidales bacterium
GAAAAGCTCTACCCAATTGTTTGTTTCATTTTGCTGGGCGCGGCAAGCACGCTGACTGTCGGCAAACACCCTGCGTTTCAAGCCGCAGGCAAGGCTGCCGACGATGCTGTCTACAACCTCCAAAGCATCCGCGTAGCCGACAAGGCAACTGTCGACCAGCTCCCCGCTGGCATCTATATCTCCGGCGGCAAGAAATTCATCAAGAAATAAACCGCTGAAATATAAGCTTTCAATAACAAAACCGCCCCTCGATTGGGCGGTTTTGCTTTTTATGCCTACCTTTGCATCATCAAACTAACGCATATGTCAACACCTCAGCTTTTCACACCCGCCGACCCGCGCGCTCAGCGACTGATAGCGTCACTCGCCGGCAAGGACAAGGTGAGCATCCTCTTCGTCTGTCTCGGCAATATCTGCCGCTCGCCGGCCGCCGAGGGCGTCATGCATGCCATCGTCGACAGCCATGACGACTCGGCCCGCTTTGTCATCGACTCGGCCGGCACCGGCAACTACCACATCGGCGACCTTCCCGACCACCGTATGCGCCTCCACGCCCGCCGGCGCGGCTACGAGCTGACTCACCGCTGCCGCCAGGTCACCGAGAGCGACTTCGACCGCTTCGACCTCATCATCGCCATGGACGGCTCTAACTTCGCCAACCTCCGCCGACTCGCCCCGTCGCCCGAGGCCGAAGACAAAGTCGTCGAGATGGCCGCCTTCGTCTCGAAGGCCATGCGCTGCTACGCCATTCCCGACCCCTACTACGAGGGCGCCGAAGGCTTCGAACTCGTGCTCGACCTCCTCGAATCGGGCTGCGATAATCTATACAATTGTCTGTCAACCAAAGAACAATGAAAACCGAATTAATTCTCATCAACATATCGGGCTACGACCGCCCCGGCGTCACATCGGCCCTGACCGAGATTCTCGCCCGTTTCGACGCCCAGATTCTCGATATCGGCCAGGCCGACATCCACCACTCGCTCTCGCTCGGCATTCTCTTCAAAACCTCAAGCGACGTCTCGGGCGACATCATGAAAGAGCTGCTCTTCAAGGCCTACGAGCTGAGCGTCAAGATTCGCTTCACGCCCATCACGGTCGAGGCCTACGAAGAGTGGGTGTCGATGCAGGGTAAAAACCGCTGGATCATCACCATTCTCGGCCGCAAGCTGACGGCGCGCCACATCGCCCTCGTCTCCGACGAAATAGCCCGCCAGGGACTCAACATCGACGCCATCCAGCGTCTTACGGGCCGTATGCCCCTCGACGAGAGCGAGGCCCCGCTGTCGAAGTCGTGCGTCGAGTTCTCGGTCCGCGGCAATCCCCGCGACACCGCCGAGATGCAGCGCCGCCTCATGCAGATTTCTAACACCGAGGATTTCGACATCTCGCTCCAGCAGGACAACGTCTTCCGCCGCTGCCGCCGCCTGATATGCTTCGATATGGACTCGACCCTCATCGAGACCGAGGTCATCGACGAGCTGGCCATGCGCGCCGGCGTCGGCGATCAGGTCAAGGCCATCACCGAGAGCGCCATGCGCGGCGAGATTGACTTCTGCGAGAGCTTCAAGCGCCGCGTCGCCCTGCTCAAAGGCCTCGACGAGAGCGTCATGGCCGACATCGCCGACCATCTGCCCGTCACCGAGGGCGTCAGCCGCATGATGGCCGTCCTCAAGCGCACGGGCTTCAAGACAGCCATCCTCTCAGGCGGCTTCACCTACTTCGGCAACCGTCTAAAACAGCGCTTCGGCTTCGACTACGTCTACGCCAACGAGCTCGAGATCGCCGACGGCAAGCTCACCGGCCGCTATGTCGGCGACATCGTCGACGGCAAGCGCAAAGCCGAGCTGCTCAAGATTATAGCCCAGGTCGAGAACATCGACATCGCCCAGACCATCGCCGTCGGCGACGGCGCAAACGACCTGCCCATGCTAACCACCGCAGGCCTCGGCATCGCTTTCCACGCCAAGCCAAAGGTCAAGCAGAGCGCCCGCCAGTCGATCTCGACCATCGGCCTCGACGGAGTCCTCTACTTCATCGGCTTCAAAGACTCCTTCATCAGCGACAGCAGCGACAGGTGATGAACAAAACCGCCGGCCCCGGCGTTATCAATATGCTTTCAACTATTCTCACAGAGCTTAAAACCATGCAATCCATGACCATGAGATGTATCACTGCAGTCTTCTCAGCTCTACTGTTTTTGATGAGCACATCTCCCGGGGCGGCCTCCGAGCCGGCCCGGGAAGGCCATCAGTCTGTAGGCCTCGTCCTCAGCGGCGGCGGCGCCAAAGGCATCGCCCACATCGGCGTCATCAAGGCTCTCGAAGAGAATAATATCCCCATCGACTACATCACCGGCACCTCTATGGGCTCGATCGTCGGCGGCCTCTATGCCGCGGGCTACACACCCGAGGAGATGCTCGAGCTCATACTCTCGCGTCCCTTCAGCTACTGGTCGACAGGCCGCGTCGACCCGCGCCTGACCTTCCTCCTCACCGACGAAAAGACAACGCCCACATCGTTCAGCGTCAACCTTAACCTGCGCCGCGACACCACCGCCGCCAAATCGGCCGTGCCCCAGAGCATCATCTCGCCTCTGCCCATGAATTTCGCCTTCATGGACCTTTTCTCGGCCTATACCGCCCAGTGCGGCGGCAACTTCGACCGCCTGATGGTGCCATTCCGCTGCGTCGCCTCCGACGTCGCCGCCAAACGCAAGAAAGTGCTCTCGTCGGGCTCGCTCGGCGACGCCATCCGCGCCTCGATGAGCTTCCCCGCCGTCTTCCAGCCTACCGAGATAGACGGCAGCCTCCTCTACGACGGCGGCATCTACGACAACTTCCCCGTCGACGTCATGCGCCAGACTTTCGCGCCTTCGATTATGATCGGCGTCGACGTCTCGACAGCCGAGACCGGTCCCCAGACATCTATCGTCGACCAGCTCAGCAACATGATCGTCCAGAACAACGACTACAGCCTCCCCGCCGACGAGGGCATCAAACTGCGCATCAATCTCAACGAGTTCGGCCTCCTCGACTTCCCCAAGGCCCGCCGCATCTACGAGGTCGGCTACCGCCACGCCATGTCGATGATGGACTCGATCAAGACCCGCATCACCACCCGCTCTGACTCGACCGAACGCCGCCTGCGCCGCGCCGTCTTCAAGTCGCACAGCCCCTACCTGCGCTTCGACTCCGTCAAAGTCTCCGGCGCCACACCCAACCAGAACGCCTACCTCAAATATCTCTTCACCCGCAACCACCGTCACGCCGACACCTTCGGCATCGCCCAGGCCCGCGACGCCTACTACCGCGCCATCTCCTCGGGCAAGATACGCGACCTGGCCCTCAACGCCGTCTACGACGACAGCACAGGCCTCTTCGACCTCAACGTCAAGGCCTCGGTCAAAGACGACTTCAAGGCCGGCTTCGGCGGCTATATCACCTCGTCGAGCAACAGCTACCTCTTTCTCTCGGCCGGCTACTCGACCCTGAGCTTCCGCTCGGTCGGCGCCGACATCAACGCCTGGATAGGCCAGAGCTACATGGCCGCCATGGCCAACGGACGCCTGCTGCTCGCCACAGGCATACCCTCGGAACTTCGCGTCGAGGCCGTCGTCTCGCGCCGCAAATACTACGAGAACGACAAGCTCTTCTTCGAAGACAAACTGCCGACCTTCATCCTCGACAAACAATACTACGGCAACCTGCGCTGGAGCATCGCCGCCGGGCGCCATGCCAAAGTCGACATCTCCGCCGGCTATGGCCGCACCGAAGCGAGCTTCTACCGCAACAACCGCCTCGACAGCTATCTCGAAGGCCGCTCACACTACTCGCGCAACGCCGCAGCAGCCGGAGCCACCTTCCTGCTCAACACCCTCAACGACATCAACTTCCCCACCACCGGCGCATACTACCGCGCCGCCTTCAAGGCCGTGACCTCCAAAGCACGCTTCACCCCCGCCGGCGCCACCGCCTCAGTGTCCGACCCCGAGTGGCTCCAGTTCGAGCTGCAGACCCGCAACTACCTCGACCTCAGCCGCCATTTCACGCTCGGCCTCGTCAGCGACATCATGGTCTCGAGCCGCAAGCTCACCGAGAGCTACGACGCCTCGATTCTCACCGCCACAGCCTACAACCCCACCCCTGCGTCAAACAACAGCTTCAACCCCGCCTTCCGAGCCAACAGCTTCATCGCCGCCGGCATCGTCCCCGTCTACCGCTACAACAACATCATCTCGGCCCGCCTGAGCCTCCACGGATTCCTGCCCTACAAAAAAATCCTCGGCAACACCGACAGCCGCCCCCACTACGGCAAAGCCTTCGCCGACCCCTCGTTCTACGGCGAGCTCGACATCTGCTACCAGTTCCCCTTCGCCACCCTCACCGGCTACTGCAACTACGCCAGCTACCCCGCCCGCAACTGGAACGTCGGCATCTCGCTCGGCATCTACCTCCTCGCCCCCGACTTCCTGCGGTAAATATTGGTTATAGCTATAAAGCATCGATTTAGACAGCAAAAGAATAAATTCTGCCGCTTCTCGAAATATTTCAAGCTAAACACTTGCTATCGGGTCGTTTTTGAGGTATCTTTGCCAACAGAACTTAAAACTCAATCACTAACCATGAACCGCCTGTCAACCGCCTTCTATGAGGCTGTCACACCTGTGGTGGCCGGCAAGATACCGTCGCGGAGCCGGCTCGTCGCGACGCGATATTATTACGGCGACGGCACGGTCTGCCGCAGTGACAGCGTTGTCATGACGCGCTTCGGCGGCGGATATTTCGACGCGTCGGGCAGGGCGCATTACGAGTTGGCCGACTATCAGGGCAATATCACGACGGTCATCGACAGTGACGGAAACATAGTCAGCCACACAGGCTTTTATCCTTACGGTCAGCCGTGGCGACGTCCGGGCGAGCGGCAGTGGCTCTACGGCGGCAAGGAATGGCTCGGCGCCGACGGCCGCGACGAATATGACTTCCACGCCCGCCGCCAATACCCCCACCTGGCAATGTTTACGACGCCTGACCCAAAATCTGAAAGCTTTTATAACTGTAGCCCATATATATATTGTAATGGAGACCCTATAAATGCCATTGACAAAGATGGAAAGCTTACGATATTTATTAATGGAATGCACTTTGGAGATGGAGGCTCAGAAGAATATTGGAATGGGGTTGATAAATTAGTAATGAGGTTAAATAAAGATTATCATGCACTTTATATAGATGGCTCATTGAATGGGAAAAATGGCTTGCCTGACAATTTAAGTGCGGATATGAGATATAAAGCCGGTAAACAATATGGAGAAAAGTACATAAAGACTATAATTTCATCTCTAGATTCCAAAGAATTTATACGAATAATAACCCATAGTATGGGAGCTGCTTTTGCAAAAGGATTCATTGATGCTTTATATCATTATCTTTATACTTTACCACTATTAGAAAGAGTACAGATTCAAAATAGGTTAAAGGTAGAAATTGATTTAGCTCCATTCCAGCCGAAAGAACAGTCTGCTAGCTGCATACCAACTTATGTGTTTCAAAAAAAATTTGATTGGTTAGCAAACACCGGCAAAATGGAAGGTGCTATATATGACCCACGATATACAGAAGATATTGATGCAAAAGCTTTTAACAAAGGATATGAGACGATGAAGATATTCTTCTTAATCTATTGCGTTATTAGACAACATGGTATCGTAAATTTTTACTCTACAATTGAAGAATATTATAGAGATCACCCTGAATCAAAAGAAGAATGAAAAGAATTATAGAATTAACGATGTTCAACTTAATAACATTGCTTTTACCCCTATTTTTAACAGCCTTATCTGCTTGTTCGAGTTTTATCGCAAAAGATGGGGAAGAAATCAAATATGCGCCTCATCCTGTCACTGAGCGCTACACGACTGATAAGGTAAATGTCAGCCTGTCATATAAAGCCAACATTGAGGCTTCAATCAGGCATCTGACCGAAGAGAGCCAAGACAATGACCGAGCGTTCAACTATCAGAGGGTTGCAGAAGATTATCTGAAGTATGCTAAGAATGAAGGTCTTGATGATTTTATAAAGGTTAGAACAGATACCCTTTTATATAACAGCGACAGTCTGTTGTGTGTTGCTATTATTGATATCATCACTAATATAAATGACTTCGACAAACAGTCGGACAGCAGGTTTGACACTTATGCAGTGATATGCTGCAGAGACAGCATAAGCGGGCTTTTCAAATTATATCCTGCCCCGTATATGAAAGGTACGCTGATGGAATCGCACTACCGATTTAGAGATAAAAAATCGGCCGAAAAAGTATGTAAGGATATGATAGATGAGATGATATGTTTTTATCTTGAAGATACAGGGATTAAAACAGAAGACGGTCAGTTTATCGACGGCGGGATAAATACGCCGGGGTATTTTGATAAGTCAGTCATCTTCAGCAAGAACCGCTTCGGATACTATGTCTTTCAATATTACCCCTATTATGACGGATACTATCAAACAAGTTATCCTTATTATTTTTATAGCAATTCGACCGATTATTTAACGGACTCCAAATTATGAATAAAATAGTTATACTTATATTTTTATTGTTATGTTGCTGTTGCTCATTTGATTGTCGGTTGGGAAAATCCAATAATTCTATCGAGTCGGCGATTGATTCTCTTGAGCGTGAATTTGAGGACAGCATAGCTCGGATTCCATTAATGACATATTCGGATGACGAATCACGATTTGTAGAAAGCTTCATAGGTTATGTCGAAGAATGCCGTAAAAGTGTGAAAGACAAGAACCCCAAGTATGATTATGCAGGCATCTTTATGCCGCAGGCCCTAAGATACAATCTTGATTCAGCCGAGTTTGTCGCATCGCCCGGGCCTACCGATTCCCAAATATCGGTATCGGTTGATACTATAGTCTATAATGAAGACGGCACTATCGGGGTCGCTCTGTTAGTCGTCGAACGCCATTTTGATAACATCGCCGGACTGCGAAATGAAAAACATACATTTAACGCTTATGCTATGGTTGGTGTGCGCAGCTTTAAACGACACCACTTCGATACTTATCCTCTGCCTTTAAAGTCAGTCGAATCAGTTGAATCACACGCAAAGGCCTCCGAGGGAATCAGACGATACTATTTCGACGAAATTCAAACCGACAGTATGCCTAAATTCCCGTCAAGTGGTAATCAAGAGCCGGTATACACTCTCGACAATCCCGAATTTTTTAAAATGCAACGAATTTTCGGCAAAGACGAAAACGGCGTTTACTTTTGTACTTTTTATCCTTCTGAGGTCTATGGTATTCCGTACAATAAGCCTTATCAATTCAAAAGCCAGTCAAAGTATTATGATAAGTAAATAATGAAATATAGAATTTTATGCTAATGCAATTCGCTACAATAATAATAGCCTTGGTGGCGGGTGTGGCTGCCGGGGCGCAAATAAATTCAGCCAAATGCCAATCTTAGGATTACAAAATATAGGCAATGAAATGTCTCCGTCGCGGAGCCGGCTCGTCGCGACGCGATATTATTACGGCGACGGCACGGTCTGCCGCGGTGACAGCGTTGTCATGACGCGCTTCGGCGGGGGATATTTCGACGGCGCGGGCAAGCCCTGCTATGAACTCGCCGACTATCAGGGCAATATCACGACAGTCATCGACAGTGACGGAACCATAGTCAGTCACACAGGCTTTTATCCCTACGGACAGCCGTGGCGACGCCCGGGCGAACTGCAGTGGCTCTACGGCGGCAAGGAATGGCTCGGCGCCGACGGCCGCGACGAATACGACTTCCACGCCCG
>CALZQD010000069.1 GCA_945828175.1 uncultured Bacteroidales bacterium
CTCGCCTCAAACTATGCAACCTCTGATTTAATATTTATTATGAAACAGGCTCTTACATTACCGACCGCCGGCTTTCGGGCCCGATGCGGCTGGTAGTGAGGCTGTCGGGCGCATCCTTAAGTTTAAAATTTGTATGCAAATATTAAAAAATATTTTACCAGGCAATTTTTATCGCCTTTTTTTAGTATGACTTCAAAGTTTATATTAACTTTGTAGAAATCTAATTTAAGGTTTATTATGAATCTAAGACCTAAAAAACTAATCTGTGCAATAGCTGTAATTTTACTTGCAAGCGGCGTCCAGGCCATCACGCCCGAGGAGACTGCCCTTAACGTAATTAACAGACACAGACCCGGAGTCAGCGCATTAGGCGACATAAAGGTCGAGGATGTCATCATCGACAGCAAAAAGAAAACCATCACCGTAAAATACAACGAGACAGCCGCCTACGTTCCCTTCACGACCGAAAACGTCGGCAGTTTCGAGAAAGAGCTCGCCGAGGCTCTCGGCTATGGCGACTACCGCATAACCGTCACCGCCAACGGCCGCGATTTTAAAGATTTGGCTCTTTTCGCAAAGAAAAAAATCGTCGGCCCGACCGAGAAAGACCCCTTCGTCACCCGCATAGGCGCCAACGCCGCGCCGCTCGGCCTCGACGGCACCAACATAGCCCTCTGGCAGAGTCACGGCTGGTATTTTGAGCCTAAGCTCAACCGCTGGGAGTGGCAGCGCGCCCGCATCTTCCAGACCGTCGAGGACCTCTACACCCAGAGCTACGTCATGCCCTTCCTGATGCCCATGCTCGAGAACGCCGGCGCATATGTCATGAGCCCGCGCGAGCGCGACATCAATACCACAGAAATCATCGTCGACAACGACGGCGCCTTAGCCTACGCAGGCTACGAGGAGAGTGGCTCATGGTCGACCTCGGCCAACAAGGCCTTCGCCCACCGCAAAGCCGAGCTCCACAACGGCGACCATCCCTTCGCCGAAGGCACAGCCCGCGTCGCCCGCACCGTCAAATCAGACAAGGCGTCGGCAACCGCCAAATGGAACGCCTATTTTGACAAAGCCGGCACATACGCCGTCTATGTAAGTTATACAACCGAGCCGAACAGCACCAAAGCCGCACACTATACCGTCCACGCAGCCGACGGCGACCACCGCTTCGACATCAACCAGCGCATGGGCGGCGGCACTTGGATTTATCTCGGTCACTTCCCCTTCGAGGCCGGCGAGACAACCGTCGTAAGCCTCGACAACAAAGGCCGCGACAACAAGAGCGTCGTCAGCGCCGACGCCGTCAAGATCGGCGGCGGCATGGGCAATGTAGCCCGCATTGTCAAGCAGCCGCTCGACGACATCGACTACCAATATGTCACAAGCCATTATCCCCGCTTCGTCGAAGGCGCCCGCTACTTCCTCCAGTGGGCCGGTGCTCCCGACAGCGTCTTCACCCCCTCGGACTATGTCAACGACTACGGCGACGACTACAAATGCCGCGGCCTTTGGGTCAACTGGCTCGCCGGCGGCTCGTCGATGCTTCCCGGCCGCAAAGGTCTGAATATTCCGGTCGACCTCTCGTTTGCTTTCCACAGCGACGCCGGCACGACCCTCAACGACTCGATTATCGGTACGCTCGGCATCTACTCGACAGCCAACGGCACTAAACCCAACGGTACTTCGGCTCTCGCCGCCCGCGACCTCACCAACCTCATCGTAACCAACATCGTCGACGACGTGCGCCGAAGCTTCGAGCCCGACTGGACCCGCCGCGGCATGTGGGACAAGAGCTATTTCGAGGCACGCGTTCCCGAAGTTCCGGCAATGCTGCTCGAGCTGTTGTCGCATCAGAATTTCGCCGACATGAAGTATGGTCTTGACCCGGCCTTCCGCTTCACCGTCTCTCGCGCCATCTACAAAGGTATGCTTGAGTTCATCGCCCACCGCGACGGCCGCGAATATGTCGTGCAGCCCCTGCCGGTCAACTCATTCGCCATCACGGCAGCCGGCGACCGCAGCTACCGCCTCGCCTGGGCCGAGACAATCGACAGCCTCGAGGCCACAGCCAAACCCGACTACTATATTATAGAAGAGCGACTCGATAACGGCAGCTTCCGCGAGATTGCCAAAGTCGACGTACCCGAATACACCGTCAGCATCAGCGACAGCAAGATTCACAGCTACCGCATCGTCGCCGGCAACAAGGGCGGCGTCAGCTTCCCGTCGGAGACTCTCGCGCTCTGCGACCTCAACAACGGCTCTAAGTCCGTCACCATCGTCAACGGCTTTACCCGCGTCAGCGCTCCCGACTGGTTTGAGTCGGGCGACAGCACCGCTCTGATCGGCGGCTTCTATGACACACGCGACCACGGCGTGCCCTACATCAACGACATCTCGTTTATCGGCAGCATGTTTGAATTCCGCCGCAGTATCCCCTGGATGGACGACGACGCAGCCGGCTTCGGTGCATCGCGCGCCAACTATGAGGATAAGGTCATCGCCGGCAACACATTCGACTATGTAGCCGTCCACGGACAGGCCATCGCAGCCGCCGGACACTCGTTTGTCTCGTCGAGCCTCGAGGCATTCTGCAAAGATGAGTCTGCTCCCGCCATCGTCGACCTCATCCTCGGCAAACAGAAAGAGACAGCCCGCGGCCGCGGCGTCTACGGCACAAACTATAAGGCATTCCCCGCCCAACTTCAGGCAAAACTCAGAAAATCGGCCGACGCCGGCGCTGACATATTCGTCAGCGGCGCCTATGTCGCCACCGACATCTGGGACAATCCGTTCTCTGACGAAGCCACGGCCGAGGCCGACAAGAAATTCGCCAAGGAAGTGCTCGGCTACTGCTGGCGCGTAGGCCAGGCATCGGTCACAGGCGAGGCCTACGAGGTGCCGTCGCGCTTCAGAGCCTTCACCGGCGGCGACTATAAGTTCTCTAACGAACTCAACGCCGACTGCTACGCCGTCGAGTCGCCCGACTCGTTCTATCCCGCCGACGACAAGGCCGGAGCGACCATTATGCGCTACACCGAGAACAACCTCATCGCCGGCACGGCCACTCGCTTCGACAACTACCGCACGGTCGTCATCGGCTTCCCCTTCGAGACCATCGTCTGCCGCGACAAGCGCGACTCGCTGATGAAACAGATACTCGACTTCTTCGACAAGAAGAACGACAAAAAATAACCCGCAACGAATAAAAACTTTAAATTACATAACCTAAAAACCAATTACATGAAAACTACTATCAACTGCTTCCTCCCCTATGCCGATCCGGCACAAGTGAAAGCCACAGTCGAAGGTCTCAAAGAGAGCCCGCTCGTATCAAAGATTTTCCTCCTTGCTACAGGCGAACACTGTGAAGCTGTCGAGGGCTGCGAAGTAATCAAGACCGACGGCCTCAACACATCAGAGAAAATGAAGAAAATCGCCGCCGCTGCCGACGCCGAATATATACTTCTTTGCACCAAATACAACAACCTCGTGATGGGCTACTTCGCCCTCGACCGTTTCGTCAAGATCGCCCAGGACTCGAAGGCCGGCATGCTCTACGCCGACAGCTACACGATTGTCGACGGCAAGAAGACAAACTCGCCCGTCATCGACTATCAGTTCGGCTCGCTGCGCGACGACTTCGGCTTCGGCTCGGTGCTCTTCTTCAACGCCGCCGACTTCAAGAAAGCCGCTGCCGGCATCGACAAAGACTACAAGGCCGCCGGCCTCTATGACCTGCGCTTGCGTCTGAGCCGCATCGCCCCCATCGTCCACATCAACGAATATCTCTACAGCGACGTCACCGTCGACAACCGCAAATCGGGCGAAAAGATCTTCGACTATGTCGACCCGAAGAATCGCGGCGTACAGATCGAGATGGAAGACGCCTGCACCGCTCACCTCAAAGAAATAGGCGGTTATCTCGCACCCAAGTTCACTCCCATCGAGTTCAACAAGGGCGACTTCGAGTATGAGGCATCGGTCATCATCCCCGTCCGCAACCGCGTGCGCACAATCCGCGACGCCATCAAGAGCGTGCTCTCGCAGAAGGCCGACTTCCCTTTCAACCTCATCATCATCGACAACCACTCGACTGACGGCACAAGCGAGGCCATCGAGGAATTCACCTCTGATCCCCGCGTCATCCACATCATCCCCGAACGCGACGACCTCGGCATCGGCGGCTGCTGGAATGCCGGCGTCAATCACGAGAAATGCGGCAAGTTCGCCGTCCAGCTCGACTCTGACGACGTCTACAAAGACGAGACCACTCTCGCCAAGATGGTCAAGGCCTTCTACGACCAGAACTGCGCCATGGTCGTCGGCACATATATGCTGACCGACATCGACATGAATATGATTCCGCCGGGCGTAATCGACCACAAGGAATGGACACCCGAGAACGGCCGCAACAACGCCCTGCGCATCAACGGCCTCGGCGCTCCCCGCGCGTTCTACACCCCGCTGCTGCGCGAAATCCATGTGCCCAACACCTCTTACGGCGAAGACTACGCCCTCGGCCTCGCCTTCTCGCGCCACCATCAGATCGGCCGCGTCTACGACGTCGTCTATCTCTGCCGCCGCTGGGAAGACAACTCCGACGCTGCGCTCGACATCAACAAGATGAACGCCAACAACCTCTACAAAGACCGCATCCGCACCTGGGAGCTCCAGGCCCGCTGCGCAATGAATAAAGACTGACCAGCAATGACAGCCAAGACATCGTCACAGGAAGTCAACCGTTTTCTCGACGCCCAGATTGCCGAGTGGCCTCAGGCCTCCGGCAATTTCGAGGCGCTGAAAGGCGTCAAAGTCAAGGACCTCGACGTCGACGGCATGAAGATTAAAGTGCAGTTCAACCCCGCGCGCATCGTCTCGTCGGCCGCCAAGGTCGACGCCAAGTCGCTCAAGGAACGCAAATGTTTCCTCTGCGCCGAAAACCGTCCGGCCGTACAGCGCGGCATCGACTGGGGCGAATACTACACGATACTCATCAACCCCTTCCCCATCTTCCCGCGCCATCTCACCATCCCCGACAAACGCCACACCGACCAGCTCATCAGCGGCCGCATCGCCGACATGATCGCCTTGGCTTCGGAGCTTGACGAATACACCGTATTCTACAACGGCCCGAAATGCGGCGCCTCGGCTCCCGACCATATGCACTTCCAGGCCGGCAACAGCGATTTCCTCACCATCGCCGAGACCCTCGAGGACGCCGAACTCAAGACCATAGCCACCGACGGCGAGGCAACCCTCGCAGTCGAGGATACCCTGCCGCTGAAAGTCTTCGTCATCGACACCGATAACGCCGAGGCAGGCCAGCGCCTCTTCGACCGCCTCTACGCCGCTATGCCCGTTCCCGAAGGCGAGCGCGAGCCGATGATGAACATCCTCTGCTACGCCACTCCCGCCGGAGTGCGCCTCGTCGTCATCCCGCGCAAACGCCACCGTCCGAGCTTCTACGGCACCGAAGGCGACGACACCATGCTGCTCAGCCCCGCATCGGTCGACATGGGCGGCGTATTCATCACACCCCTCGAAAAAGACTTTGAAAAAATCGCCGCCGACATCGTCCGCCGCATCTACGACGAGCTCTGCCTCACGACAGACGAAATCGACGATATTGCATCAAAAATCAAATAATCATGAATCAACCTGTTGTAAAAGTAGGAATCCTTTCATTCGCCACGAGGCTTGAAATCGTGCTCCACGGCAGCTACACCGCCGCCGGCAAAGAATACAGCGGCCCGCAGACCATCGCCTTCGACAATGGAGCCATCGTCTTCGACGGTCGCTGCTTCGACGACACTCTTGACTTCAAACGCGCCGACGAGTCGTCGACCTTCGAGATCAAAGACGTCGTCATCGGTGTCAACTTCCACTGGGAACGCAAAGAAGACCAGACTTTTACAGGCGATCTTAGCGTCAAGGTGACGGGCGCCGAGGCGGCCGCCATCAACGTCGTGCCCGTCGAAGACTATCTGATGAGCGTCATCTCGTCGGAGATGAGCGCCACGGCGTCGCTCGAGCTCCTCAAGGCCCACGCCGTCATCTCGCGCAGCTGGCTCCTCGCCCAGATTTACAAAAAAGACAAGAACCGCTGCGACTCCCATATCCAGGAAGGCACCGACGGCGCCGAGTATATCAAATGGTATGACCGCGAAGACCACGAGCACTTCGACGTCTGCGCCGACGACCACTGCCAGCGCTATCAGGGCATCACACGCCAGTCGACGCCCAAAGTCGTCGAGGCCGTCAAGGCCACATGGGGCCGCGTGCTCACCTACGACGGAGAAATCTGCGATGCCCGCTTCTCGAAATGCTGCGGCGGTGTCTTCGAAGAGTTCGAGAACTGCTGGGAGCCCGTGCATCACCACTATCTCGGCGCTCGCCGCGACGATAAGGACGAAAACGACTTCCCCGACCTCCGCGACGAAGCCGAGGCATCACGCTGGATCAACAGCCGCCCCGACGCTTTCTGCAACACCGCCGACGCCGAGATTCTCTCGCAGGTGCTCAACAACTACGACCAGGAGACGACCGACTTCTATCGTTGGCAGGTACACTACGGCCGCGAAGAGCTGTCGGCTCTCGCCAAAGAGCGCTCGGGCATCGACTTCGGTCAGATAATCGACCTCATCCCCGTCGAGCGCGGCACTTCGGGCCGCATAGTCCGCCTCAAAATCGTCGGCACGGCCCGCACTCTCACCATCGGCAAAGAGCTCGAAATCCGCCGCACGCTGTCGAAGTCGCACCTCTACAGCTCGGCCTTCACCGTCGAGCGCCACGACATCGACCCGGCGACAGGCCTTCCCGGCTCGTTCACCCTCACGGGTGCCGGCTGGGGTCACGGCGTCGGACTCTGTCAGATAGGCGCCGCCGTCATGGGTGCCAAAGGCTACAGCTACACCGACATCCTCAACCACTACTTCGTCGACGCTGATATCGAAAAGAGATACTAACCAATCCTTGACATCAAACCAAGAAAAATCAATCAAAAAACCCGCAATGGAAAAAGCAAAAACACGAAATCCGTGGGCATGGATTCCGACCCTATACTTCGCTCAGGGCATCCCGTTCATCTTCATCAACATGGTGACGATGGTTCTGTTCACCCAGTTAGGCATGTCAGAGACCGACGCAGCCCTCTATACCGGCTGGCTCTATACCCCCTGGGTCATCAAACCTTTCTGGGGCCCGATAGTCGACATCATCAAGACAAAGCGCTGGTGGACAGTGACGATGCAGGTCTGTATCGCCATCGGCCTCGGCGCGATCGCCTTCACACTTCCTATCCCCGACGCCGAGGCAATCAAGGCCGGTATGCCCGTGAGCGCCTTCAGCATCGCCCTCTGCTTCTACGTCATCACAGCCTTCTGCTCGGCTACTCACGACATCGCCTCTGACGGCTACTACATGATAGCTCTCGACACCAACCAGCAGAGTATGTTTGTCGGCATCCGCTCGACCTTCTACCGCTGCGCCAACGTCTTCGGTCAGGGCGGTCTCGTCGTCCTCGCCGGCGTGCTCCAGAATCAGACCGGCAGCGCCGCTCTCGGCTGGAAATGGACCGTCGCCGTCTGCGCCATCTTCTTCGGCGTCGTAGCCCTCTGGCACGCATTCATCCTCCCCTATCCCAACACCGACAAGTCGGTCGGCGGCACACAGCAGAAGACCGTCGGCGGCATCATCAAGGAATTTGGCGGCTCGTTTGTCACCTTCTTCCAGAAGAAACATGTGCTGCTCGCCATGCTCTTCATGCTTCTCTACCGTCTGCCCGAGGCACAGGTCGTCAAGCTCTGCCAGCCCTTCCT
>CALZQD010000070.1 GCA_945828175.1 uncultured Bacteroidales bacterium
ATGATAGACAACGAAGGCATGCTTGCCTCAAACATCGTCAACCGCGTCAAAAATATGTGTTCGTACAATGGCTTGACAAACGTATCAGAACTTCAGCTCGACTGCGACTGGACATACTCGACCGACGAGTCGTTTTTCAGTCTCTGCGACTCTGTCCGTTCATGCCTCGCCGAACACAATCTGCCTTGGCGCCTCAGCTCCACAATTCGTCTTCATCAACTTTCGAGCGAAGCGCCGCCGGTCGACAACGGCGTTCTAATGGTATACAACACGGGGAGTTTCAATAATCCGGACACCCAAAACTCAATCATCGACGTCAACGACGTCGAACCTTATCTCAAGCATCTCTCGTCTTACCCGCTTCATTTAGATATCGCTTACCCGACTTATTCTTGGCAATTGGTGTTCCGCTATCGTCAGTTTTATGGTCTTACCAATGGCCTCAATCTCAGCGATACAACCCAATTCTCAGCCGTCGGGACAAATCTCTATTCGGCACGACGCGATATCGTCCGCAATGGCAAAGTCATCCGTCAAGGCGACATTGTGCGCAGCGAAACTTCTGACTATAACGATATTATCAAGGTCAAAAATCTCATCGAACGCTGTTTGACCGGACGCCCCCATTCTAATATACTGTATCACCTTGACTCAAAGAACCTTTCTAATTATGATTCCAATGAAATCGACAATCTTTTTGCGACAGGCCTCTAATGTTATATTCTTTGTCTGCGGCGCAGCAACTGCCCTCGCCTGCGGCCCATACAATTCCATTATCCCGACACCCTCGTTTTTCGAACTCGACCCATACGGCTTCAACATATCCGCTTATAGTACTCATGAAAATCTAAAACTATGGCAGTCCCTGACATCTGAGCGCATCCCGCTCGACGACATACATCAGGCTGTGTATAAAGACAGCCGGGATGAATTTTACAACCAGACTGTTTATGCACCTCAAACGAGCGATAATAAATTTTATACATACATCAATAACTCAGAAGATTATGAAATTGCAGATTTTTTATTCACCGCTAAAGACCTTGAAGAACGCTGGCGCGAAATGCGCTCGCCTTGGTATTACCCCGCCGACAGAAATAATCAGCACGAGATTGGCGAATTAGACGATATCATAGAGATTTGCAGCGAATACGACGGCGACCGCCTCAAAGACCGTTACGCCCTGCAGATTGCAAGGGCGATGTTCGCCTCGCGCCGATTTGAGGACTGCATCAATTTCACAGACTCTGCATTCTCCAATTTTCCCGACAGCAACCTTTTCAAGCGCATGGCAATGGGCTATGCAGCAGGATGCTGGAGCCGACTTGGCGACACCGAGCGCGCCGATTTGCTCTTTGCAAGAGCTGGTGACATTTTGTCAATCAGCCCCGACAAGCGCGTCAAATATATGGCTCGTTATAATCCAGACTCGCCTTGTCTGATGGAATATATCCGACATAATGCCACCGACACAATTTTCATGCTCGAAGCTGTACCCATTGCACAGACTCTAATCAGCGATAACCGTGTGGCAAATAAAGGCGACTGGTATTTCATGTTAGCATATGTCGACTATGAATACGCCCATAACAATTCTTCGGCTCACAACCATATCTATCGTGCTTTAAATCATGATTTCTCTTCTGAAAATCTACGCGATCTTGCGCGGGCATATAAAATGAAAATTGACGCACGCACAGGCAATTCAGCTCATCTCTATTCTGATTTAAAATGGATTGAAACAAAGACAGACCTTTTAAGCTCAGACGCTCGCGAATGGGTTCGCCGATGCCGCAACATAATTTACGTCGACTGGATTCCTTATCTTTGGAAAAAACGCGATTACTCTACATCCATTCTTTTGTGTTCCTATGCCGACAATCTCGCTCCGTCTGATTTAAATACTGTTAAATTAAAACCGGCTTGCAGCTACATAAACTACGGTAGTCTGGCCTTTCAAATGATGGGAAGTCTTTCATCTTCGCAACTCGCAGCTGCCTATAATCGCATCTCGATTGATACCCCTTTATATAAATTCTTACGTCGTAAGTGTTGCACCAGCCGTGACTACTACTATGAATTAATCGGCACCCTCGCTCTGCGCGAAGAAAATTACTCTCGCGCCATCAGCTATCTTTCACAAGTCAGCGTCGATTATCTCAAATCCATGAATATAAATCTTGGCGGATATCTGTCGCGCGACCCGTTCGGGTTTTACCCGTCGCGATGGGACGCCGATGATTTCGCCCCGACGTATGAATCTGAATCACAGGCAACATTACATCACGAATATTCAAACCCTAACGCAAAACTTGATTTCGCCCATCGTATGCTTAATTACAAAAAGACGATGACCGGCAGTCACACAGCCGATGAACGGGGCTTGGCACGTCTGATGTACGCCGTCGGTCGCCGCAATTCTTTCGAAGAATGTTGGGCTCTAACACAATACTGGCGAGGCGAGTGTATCCTTGATTTGTTCTATCCTGCACTTCAGTATTGGGATGATTCTGTCGACGAAAATTACAATTTCCTCTATGACTATAACGTCAGTGTCGGCCACAAGTCTACCGAATCGCTCTACTATAGTGAAATTCAGGCTTCCCTCGCTATGCTTGAAACCGACGAAGCTCGCGCCAAAGCCGAATATTTCTTGGGCAATCTCGTCACCGTCATCCGCCACTATCCCAACACCTCCACAGCCACTTTCGTTAAAACTTCCTGCGATAACTGGAAATCATGGCTATAATCCACTATAATCAACTGTTTAGCTCTTGACCAACCAACTACTGCAACCGCCGTTACAGTAACAGCGGTTGCAATATTATCAAACCCGAAGCTAAATTACCACCGTTAGGGTATAATCTCCGGGTGACGCTCGAATTTTATACCCTATATGGTGTAATTTCCATAATATTCGCTATCTTTATAATCCTACGAATTAATAGCCTCTGATATATGAAACAGACCGAGATATCCCCTCAAATCATCGATTATGTCGAGCGTGAGATTATACCACGCTATGCCGCGTTCGACAAGGCGCATCGCGAGGATCATGTCCGCATGGTGATCGAACAGAGCATGAAGTTGATTGAGCATGAGCCGTCGATAAATGTTGACATGGTTTATGTCGTCGCGGCTTTTCATGACCTCGGACTTGTCAATGGCCGCGAGAACCACCACAAGGACTCGCGCAAAATACTTGAGGCTGACACGTTTATCGCTTCACATTTCTCGCCGGAGCAAATCCGGTTCATGGGCGAAGCCGTCGAAGACCACAGGGCTTCGAACGGCACTAAGCCCCACAACGAATACGGCCTTATCGTGGCCGAAGCCGACCGCTTCATCGACCCGGAGACAATAATCCGGCGCACAATCCAGTATAGTTTAGCGAATTATCCGCAGCTTGACAGAGCCGGTCATTACCAACGCATCATCGACCACCTCTTCAACAAATACGGCCCCAACGGCTACCTAAAAGTCTGGATTCCATGGAGCGACAACGCCGCTAACCTCAAACGCCTCCACATCCTCCTGACCGATCAATCCCTCCTCGACGAAATCTTCAACCGCATCTTCGACGAAGAAACGAAGCTCAATTAAAAACGGTCCCGCTTATACTGCCGCTACTAAGAAGCTATGATTCAGAGTCGTCGACTCTGATTTTCATTCTCTTTATCGCTGCGGCGATGAGGGCGGGTTCGAAGCCGCGCGAAGCGGCGAAGCGGAAGATTTTCGTACGGCCTTCGAAGGTGTCGGCGTCGGCGAGCTGGCGACTCTTGGAAGCAACGAGAGCGTCGAGGGTTGCGAGATAGCTGTCTTCGTCAATGGTCGCGATAGCTTCGTCTATCATCTCTCGGTTGAAGCCTTTCTGTCTGAGCGCCAAAGCGATTTTGAATCGGCCCCAGCGCGCGAAGACGGCCTTGTCTCTGACAAAAGCACGACCGAAGCGGCTGTCGTCGATAAAACGCAGCTCGACAAGGCGCTCGACGACCCGACGGGCATCATCCAACGGCACAATCCAACGCCGAAGCTTCTCATAAGCCTCGTGCGTGCAGATTTCCTTGGCCGCGCACTGCGTCTCAAGCCGCATCAGCGCCTTCTCGGCCGACAGAGGTTTCTTTGCTAATGCCATAATCAGAACGATGCCGCGCAGAAGCGGTAATTGCCTTTATAATCGCGCGTTATAGTTACGTCGTCAAAGCCCGCGCCGCCGAGCATAGCCCTCAGCTGCGAGACATATAGTGGATTTATCTCAAAATAAAGTCGTCCCGACGGTTTAAGAGCCTTGACCGCGTAGGCCGCCACGGCTCGATAGAACCTAAGAGGGTCATCATCAGCCACAAACAACGCCTTCGCCGGCTCGTAATCAAGCACCCGCGAATCCATATCTCCGCGCTCCTTGTCGCAGATATAGGGCGGATTGCTGACAATAATATCATAGACCGGCGCCGACGGAGCCTTCATCGCGAGCATATCCGCGTGCATGAAATTGACATTCACACCCATGTCGGCGGCGTTCTCGCGGGCGACAGCCAGAGCGTCGTCGCTGATGTCGATGGCATCGACGGTCGGGAATCTGAGGTTGCGGGCCAGCGCGATAGCGATACAGCCGCTGCCGGTGCCGCAGTCGAGCACCCGCAAGTCACTGCGGTCGTCGGCATCTGCGACAATCTCGTCGACAAGTCCGGCTGTCTCGGGACGCGGTATCAGCACGGCCGGCGTGACCTTGAAATCAAGGCCGTAGAACCTCGCCCGGCCGATTAGATACTGCAGAGGTTCGCCGCAGACAAAGCGTCTGACGATGTCGTCGACGTGCGCCACGGTGAAATCTTCGAGCGTACGGTCGCCCGAAGTGACGCGCTTGACCTTGTCATAGCCGAGCACATCCTCAAAGATGATGTCGGCGGCCGAGCGAGCCTCGTCGCCGCCGACCGAGGGCGTCATTTCCGCTATGATGCCGCGATAGAGCGAGTCGACCGTAGCTCCCATCATTTTTCAGAATCGTCTGAGTCTTCGGGTTCTATATCCTCGTCCCAGTCATATTCCTCGTCCCATTCATCGGGATTGATTGTGCGCAGGTCCTCGCCTTCGAAATCTTCGTCCTCATCAAGAACCGGAACATTCTCGAAGATGAATTCATCCTCCTCGCGCACGCGGTGATGGCCGTCGAGCGGACGGTGGACGATGTCGGGCGTAGCCATGCGGTTGCTTTCGTCGGTGATGGCGCGCCAGAGCGTATCCTTCAACTCGGTGAGGCCGTAGCCCGTTACAGCCGAGATAAATACATGTGGCAGGTCGTCGGGCAGAGTCTTCTTGATCTCCTCCATCAGCTCGTCGTCGAGCATATCGCTTTTCGAGATGGCAAGTATGCGGTGTTTGTCCATCAGCTGCGGATTGAACTGCTCGAGCTCGTTGAGAAGCACCTCATACTGGGCCGTTATGTCGTCAGCGTCAGCCGGGACCATGAACAGGAGCACGGCGTTGCGCTCGATGTGGCGCAGGAATCTCAGACCGAGACCGCGGCCCTCGCTGGCGCCCTCGATGATGCCGGGGATATCAGCCATGACAAACGAGCGGTTGTCGCGGTAGCTGACGATGCCGAGCTGCGGCTCCATGGTCGTGAAAGGATAGTCGGCGATTTTAGGACGTGCGGCCGACAGGGCCGAGAGCAGCGTCGATTTGCCTGCGTTGGGGAAGCCCACGAGGCCGACGTCGGCGAGCATTTTCAGCTCGAGGATGATGCTGCGCTCGATAGCCGGTTCGCCGGGCTGGGCATAACGCGGTGTGCGGTTTGTCGAACTTCTGAAGTGCCAGTTGCCGAGACCGCCGCGGCCACCTTTTAGTAGCTTGACCTCCTCGCCGTCGTATTTCACCTCGCAGAGGTATTCGCCCGACTCGGCGTCGAATACTACGGTGCCGCAGGGCACTTCGACGATGACATCCTCACCGTCTTTGCCAAAGCTGCGGCCGGCCGAACCGCTCTGACCGTTGCCGGCGAAGATATGGCGACGATATTTCAGCGGCAGCAGTGTCCACATATTCTTATTGCCCTTGAGGATGATATGACCTCCTCGACCGCCGTCGCCGCCGTCGGGTCCACCCTTGGGAACGTATTTAGCACGATGGAAATGACGCGAGCCCGCGCCGCCTTTGCCCGAGCGGCAAAGAATCTTCACATAGTCTATGAAATTTGAATCTGCCATAATCTTATTTGTTTTTAATCGGATTGCTCATGGCCCGGTGGTGGCGCATAAGCTCGCCGGCGTGTTTGAAATCTACGGGTGAGCCGACGTCGATCCATGTACCGTTGATCGGGAAATAGGTGACGCGGCGGCCCGATGCTATTGCATTCTCAATGAAATCGGTAGCGTCGATGCGTATGTTTTTTTCGAGGGTGTCGAGCAGGCGGTTCGAGAAAATATAGATGCCCGCGTTGGCGTAGTATGAATACGAGGGCTTCTCGCAGAGGCCGGTGACGGCGCTGCCGTCGGTCGTCAGTATCGCGTAGGGCACAGAAATCTGATACGGCACCACGGCGATGGTGACATCGGCGCCCTCGGCCTTGTGTTTCAGATATAAATCCTCGAACGAGAGCGTCGTCAGCAGGTCGGAGTTCATCACAAGTGTGTCGCCGTCGGGGTCGCGGTCGATGAGCGACAGGGCGCCGACGGTGCCGAGCGGCATGCTCTCCTCGACGCACTTGACAGACACACCGGCCACGGGCTGCGCGAAGTGGTCGGCAATCTTTTCGGCGAGATAGCGCGTCGTCACTGTGATGTCGCTGATGCCGCAGCGCGCCAAGGCCTCGACGTTGTAGTCGATGATGGCCTTGCCGTCGATTTCGAGCAGCGGCTTGGGCACAGTGAGCGTCATCGGGCGCAGGCGCTCGCCCTTACCGCCGGCCATCAGCACGGCGCTCAGCGGCAGGCGTGTATACGTCTCGTTGAGATTGATTATGCCGACGATATGTCCCTCGCTGTCGAGTTCGGGCAGCAGCGTTATGCCGGTCTCGCGGCAGCGACGCATCAGTTCAACCTCGTCGTGGGGCGCGTCGCCGCGGAGAGCCTTGAAAGCCGTGTGGCAGGCACGCGCGACCTCGTCGCCGAGAGCCATCCCGGCCGTGAGCGCGCGGCGTATGTCGCCGTCGGTCAGAGTGCCGGTGACGCGGCGTTCGTCGTCGACGGCAAAAAGAGTCATCTCGCGTCCCGGCAGCTTGTTGAGCTTGCGCAGGGCGTCGAGCAGTGTGGCTTTTTGACTTATCAGATGTCGGTCCATATCTTTAAAACATTCAGTCATTATTAATGTTTGCTTCCAACAGCGCTTCTGCCACGAGCCAGTCGGTCGGCGTGTCGAGGTCTATGCTCCGTCTTCGGGGCATCTCGTAAGGTACCCGACGGCTGAAAGCGCCGAGAGGCATCTCTCTGATCGAGCGGGGATTGATGACGTAGACCGCGCCGTTATACTCCCAGGCCTTGGGGGCGTCCTGGCGGCGCGTTATCAGTCCGTCGCCTTTCGAGACATGGAGATAGCCGTCGCCGTCGGTCTCGAAGCAGTTGTAGTAGGGGTTCGACGCGGCCTCGGTGACGCTGACGACCATGTCGAGGCTGGCGTCATAGAGCGCTACGGCACCGCTGATGTCGTCGGCCGTACGGAATGGCGA
>CALZQD010000071.1 GCA_945828175.1 uncultured Bacteroidales bacterium
GTAGTCTTACCAGGATTCGAACCTAGACAGACAGAACCAAAAACTGTAGTGCTACCATTACACCATAAGACTATCCTATGCCCAATCAGCCGATTTGGCTGACTAAAGCGATGCAAAGTTATAATTTTTTTGTCAAACGACAAAGCGACAAGTCATTTATCGCCGAAAAATCTGTTGCCGCGGTCGATAAAACCGCCGCTCACGGCTCAGGGCATCAAAGCCAAAGCGCCCGCCGAAGCCGTCCTCACTCAAGAACGACTATCTCGGCGCTGTCGCTGACGCCATACTTGCCGTCGACTCTCAGGTAGCAGCGCGCGCGGTAGACGCCCGGCGCAACTTTAGCGCCGTCGTCGCCGTCAAGCGTCCAGCGGTAGGGCAGCGACGCGTTGTCGACCGTCTTCACCGGATGGCCCGCAATATCCTCGATGACAAGGCGTAACGTCGGCTGAGTCGCGCTGTCGTAGGCTAATGTCAGTTCGGCTTCCTCGTCGACCTCGCGCTCGGCAGCCTCAAGCCGTGCGGCCAACGGTTCGTTGACCACGATGAAATCGATGCTGCGGCTGCTCTTGACGCCGTCGTTGTTGAATGCCGTCAGCGTCAGCGTGTGGCGGCCGTCACTTATCTCGCTGACATCAAGACTGAAAGTCGCAGGCTTACCTGCCTCGACGATGTCGAGTGTCTCGGTCAGACCCTCGATGCGGCGCTTGCCGTCGAGCAGCAGCGTCACTCCGCCGCCGATGCCTTCGGTTCTCACGTCGAGGCCCGATGCCGGGGCGAGAATCTCGCCGTAGACCGTGAAATCGCCGCCCACGACGTCGCCGTTGGCAAACGTCTCGTCGTTGATATACAGTGCCGTGATTTCGGGCGCCGTCGGGTCTGACGCTCCCGGCTCTGTCTCGGCCGAAGCCGTCAGTGTCAGGCCGTTATAGACCGTCATTGCCGAGTTGCCCTCCTTGTCGATGGCCGTGACGACGATGCGGTTCGACACACCCGGACGCTGTGCGTAGGGCAGCGTCAGCGCCAGGTCAAACTGGCCGGCGGCGACACGTCCGCGACCCGTCGCAAGGATATATTCGTCATGGTCGACGGGCATGTTGTTCGTGCCCTTGCCGTTATCTTTTATTACCGTGTAGAGCGTCTTAGGTCCGTCATATACAGTGACATAGACCTCGCCATCGAATTCGCTGTCGATGGCTTCGCCGTCGACTACGCTGCCTTTCACGGTCAGCGTGCCGGGCACGGCGAGCTCCTCAGCGCCGCCGCAGACCTCGCCGAGTTCTATCGAGCGGCTGTGGGCGCCGACAGGGACTGCCGGGTCGCCGCAGAGGTTATAGCACATCGTGTTGACTGCCAGACCGAAGCTTGCGTTGTTGAGCGTCGCGTTGTAGGCCTTTCGGTAGAGGTCGCCTATGGTCATGCCGGCCTCGGCCGTCGCATATTGCTCGGCGACCTTGATGCTGAACTGCTGGTTGTGGTTCATATAAACCTCACGGCCCGAGGTGATGACGGCAATCATGCCGCCGTGTTCCTCGTCTAAGAATGCATCGGCCAGGCTCTTGGTGCGCCGGTCGAAGTCAAAGGTCGAGCAGGTTGCGAGCATCGCAATGGGCGCGATGTCGTATTTCGTCTTCTCGGCGTCCGACATGCCCCAGAGGTTCTCGCGCGTCAGATAGTGGCTGAGCGAGTGGCCCGCGAAGGTCACATAGCCCGCGCCGCGCCGCAGTGTCGACGTCATCGTCGCTCTCGCGGCTACCGCGCTGTTTTTCTGCCAGGGATATATCAGGTCGTGGACCTGCACGAAGCCCATCGAGCTGTTGGCGGCCTTCATCCGGTCGATGACCTCGAGGCTCTGCAGCAGGTGGGCGTTCTCGTCGCCGTCGTCGCTCATCATTATGGCCGTGCCGTAGGCCAGACCGCGCTTCGTCGAGTCGAGATGGCGCTCGATCTTGCGGTTGATGCCCGAGGCCACAGCCGCCGAGTAGACCGGTATGCGGCCGATGTTGATGTCCATCGGTTCGTAATACTGGCGTGCATTGTCGTAGCTGTCAGCGAGTTTCACGAAGTAGCTGTCGGCCGAGTAGTTCGACGACATATCTCTCGCGCAGTCGCTCAGGCCTGTCTCGTGGGCGATAAGGCTCTCAAGGCCGCCGGCGATGCCGTCGCGGTTGTCCCAGTTCGACGGGCCGTAGAGCAGCACATGTTTCAGTCGGCCTTTGCCCCTGTCGTAGAGCATCTTGATGAAGCGTTTGTAGCCCATTGCCGAGCGTGTGCCCGACGAAAATTCGTTGAAGATGTCGGCCTGCTCGACCACTGCCACGTCGAGGCCATGGCGGCCGTGGATCTCAGCCAATTCGCGCGCCTGCTCGACGAAGTCGCCCGTCGTGATTATCACCATCTCGGGCGTCGCCATGCCGTGGAGGTTGCTCGCGCGCACCTCGCCCGCGTAGTCGGGTTTCATAAACTCGCCGTCGGCGCGGAAAGCCATGTATTTCAATATCATAGATGTCGACCCGCTGTGGCGCACCAATGTCGATGCCGACGATGCGTCGTAGGTGACGTCGACCGGTTTGACGTTGGCCGCGTCGCTGATGTCCCAGACATAGACGTCGGCCGCGCTCTCGGTGATTGCGAAGGTCGTCGCCTGGTTATATCTTATTTCGAGGAAATCGTTGTCCCCCATGCGGTTAAGTCGCGGATAGCTGAAGCTTGCGCGGTCGACAGCCATATACTCGGCGTCGGTCTCTTCGTCGAACTTCACGCCGAACTCGAGCGTCGCCGTCTTGCCGACAAAGCCGTAAGTCTCAATGGGTTCGACCTGTACATAGCTCTCGTTTGTGTTATAGAGGCGCGTGTCGCTCATAACATGCGCGGCCGTGCCCTCGCGGCGGTATCTCTCTTTCACCGTCGCCGGGATGTCGAGCCTCAGCGCCGTCTCGCCGTCCTCGTTGCGGGCAGCAAAAGAGCATCTGAAGATGCCGAAAGGCGGCATCGTCGTTGTCGGCTTGAAATCAGTCACTTCGAAGCTGTATACGCGGCGTTCGCCCGCCTTCATCGGCGTGTCGTGGAACACGCTGCCGCCCTTGCCCGGGTTGACAATGTCGTTGTCGATGACTGCGACCGAAATGTGGTAGCCGTAGGTATTCGCCGGCACAGCCCCATTCCTGATGTTGCCGCAGCCCGTGCCACCGCCGTCCTCAGTGATGAAATAATAACCGTAACGGTCATACATATTGCGGTATATGTCGAGCGTCGACATCGATCTCGTCTGCGACGTCAGTGTGCCTTCGCCGTAAAAGATGATGCCGTCGTCGCGGCGCATCGTCACAGTCGGCTTCACATCGTCGGGCAGACCGGCCTCGAAAGACTCCGAGCAGAGCCTTGCCCCGCCGAAACCGTAGACCGTCACCTGCGACGGGTCGTTGAATCCCCACTCGGCAAGCGTCGCCCTGTCTATCTTGTAAAGGCCTGTTTTGTCGACCCTTATCTTGACCCAGCGGCCCTCCGACAGAGCCGATTTCTCGGCGTAATACGACAGGTCATAGCCCTGCGCCGCAATCGTCGTCGCTAACAGGCAACCCGCCATTATCTTCTTGAAACATATCTCCATAACATTTTCCATTTTTCGGCTCCCGGGTCCTCGTGTGACCCTGCCGTGCTACTTTATTCTGAAATCAAGACACTCAGTCCCGTTAATCTCCGTTTTAATCTCTCCGCCGGCCTCGGCCGCCGCGATGTCAAGCCCCCGATCGGCGAAGACAAGTATGTCGCCAGTCTTGAACGTCATATAGCGCGACAGCTCGGCAATCGCCTTGTCGACAGCAAGTTCGCCCAGCGTCACCGACCCCTGCAGACCCTTGGCCCCATAGTCGAGCCGCGTCTCGGCCGTCCGCTCATCGAGCGTCAGCCACGAGCCCTCGATCAGGCAGTTGTCGCGCGCCATCATCACCTCAGGCGCCTCCCACGGCCTCGCCCTCCACTCGTCAGGGATACACACCCCGACAGCCGAGACCGAGTCATAGTAACGCGCCGCGAACTTCTCCTTTATATAGAAACCCAGGCGGCTGATTCTCACCGCCGGACAAACCTTGATGCACCACCTCGACGCATCGTCGAGAAAAAGAGGCTTGTTGCATCTGAGCAACGCAGAGTCGGCAATCAGTCTCATCGTGCCGCCGCCGAGCAGTATCGCTTTCATTTGACAGCCCCCATGCGGTTATACATCACCGCCAGATGTGAATAAATCGACGTATTCGTCACCACCACACCGTCGCGGACCCTGATGCGGTAAGGCGTGAAATTCCAGAGACTCCTGATGCCCGCGTCCATCATCATGTCAGCCACCGCCTGCGCGCTCTCAACCGGCACCGTGACGATGCCTATGTTGACGTTCAGCCGGCCCACTATATCCTTCAGGTCCTCAGGCGCGTAGACCGCAATCCCGTTGATCGACGTGCCGACGAGCTCAGGCGCAACATCGATGCCCGCCACAATCTTCAGGCCGTAGCGCTCAAGGCCGCGGTCGTGCATCAGAGCACCACCGAGGCTGCCCGTACCAACGATGACAGCATTGTGCGACTGCATAAAACCCAAGAACTCGCGCAGAGCCTCCTCGAGCGACGCCACCTCATAGCCGATGCGCGTCTTGCCCTTGATATTCAGAAACGAAAGATCCTTCGCAATCTGCGACGAATCGACCGCAAGCTCCTCCGCGATTTTAGTCGACGACACATACTCCACCTTATCCTTGTGGAGGATGCTGACATAGGCCAGATACCACGGGAGTCGTCTGAGCGTAGGCTCAGGCAGAAGATCTTGAGACCGAGAAGCGCGATTTTCGTTCATGACTGCAAATTTACAACAATTTTCCCAAAATCCCGCAACTCCTTAACATTTAATCCCCGCCACCTGTTAAAGAGCTTCGGCGAGGCCTGCCCAAGTCCATTAGCCAAATCTATTAAAGTGCGGCGACGCTCTCCTCCTCGCCGCCGTGTGGAGCGAGGGTTTCAACCCTCGCAGCGCTCTAAATGCTGCCGCAGTATCGCCTGTAAGGCGATGACTTTACTGGTGACCGCGTAGGCCGAGGCGCACAGCGCCGGCCTGCGCGGCAGCAGGCCGCCCCGCCCACAAAGCGTCTGCAAGACGCTGACAATCACCTATAACCCACAGTATCAGCAGTTCACGCCACCTTTCGATATTCCCGAGAGCTGGGAGTGGGTAGAGGTTGCTGAATTAGGCGAGATAGTTACAGGAAATACACCGCCTAAAGATATTCAAGAGTATTATGGCGGAGAAATCCCATTCTTTAAACCGAATGATCTGGAACAAGGAATTGAAACAGTCAACTCATTAGACCATCTTTCAGATTTAGGATATAGACAATCTCGCCAGCTCCCTATAAATACTATTTTGATAACATGTATCGGAGCTACAATAGGTAAAGCTGGATTGATTAGGCGAGAAGGGGCGTGCAACCAACAGATAAACGCAATTATCCCTTTTGCGCAGATTGCTCCTGAATACATCTATTTTTCGTGTATTTCCGGATATTTTCAGTCTGCAATCAGAAAGAATGCATCAGCAACAACACTTCCGATTCTTAATAAAAATAATTTTTCGGGCTTATTATTGCCACTTCCCCCTGCAAACGAACAACGCCGTATAATAAAACAGATTTATAGACTTATTGGAGAATTAATAGATATTGAGACCTCAGAAGAAAAATTAGCTACTTTTATAAACATTACCAAATCCAAAATTCTCGACCTCGCAATGCAGGGTAAGCTTGTGCCACAAGACCCGTCGGATGAGCCTGCCACAGCCATGCTCCGTCGTATCAATCCGAAGGCCAAGATTATAACTGATAACCCACAGTATCAGCAGTTACCCAAGAATTGGGTGGTGACTACATTGGAAGATATTACTGATTTTGAGCAGCCACAACCTTTTATTGTAAAGGACACTAATTATTCAGACCGTTACAGCACACCAGTTCTAACAGCAGGAAAATCTTTTATATTAGGTTATACAAACGAACAGGATGGCATATATTCCAGCGTTCCCGTCATAATTTTTGATGACTTCACGACAGATTCTCATTTAGTAGACTTCCCGTTTAAAGTAAAATCTTCAGCCATGAAGATTATCTCAGTCAAGGGAAATGTGGATATTCAATATATAGCAATGTTCATGTCAAGAACTCGACTAATCGGAGAAACACATAAAAGATATTGGATATCAGAATATTCTAAAATTACAATTCCAATACCCCCTATTAAAGAGCAAAAGCGCATAGTGGCATGCGTTAGAAATTTATATCAAGAACTTGATAAAATAGCCGAAATTATAGCCGACTGAAAAGAAACTACGGTGTGCATTATATTATATCATGTTCAACTTAATTTGATCATGATATGATAACAAGCTACAAATCATTCCTTTCGCGCCAAGATTTGGCTGCGAATACCGTGCGCTCTTATGAGTACACGGTGACGCACTTCCTCGAAAAATACAAGGAGGTGACGCGTGAAAACCTGCTATCCTACAAGGGCTTCCTTGTTGAGCACTACAAGCCACAGACTGTAAACCTCAGGCTCAACGCTATCAACAAGTATCTGGAACTCATCAAAAAAGATAAGCTCAAGATGCGATTCGTCAAGGTTCAGCAGAAGAATTTCCTCGAAAACGTTATCAGCGACGCCGATTATAAATTCCTGAAAGCCAAGCTAAAAAGAGACGGTTATATCTCATGGTATTTCGTCGTGTGGTTCCTGACAGCTACCGGTGCGCGCATCAGCGAATTGCTTCAAATCAAGGCCGAACATGTTCAACAAGGCTATCTCGACATCTATTCAAAAGGAGGCAAATTGCGTCGCCTTTATATACCCAAAACACTGAGAACCGAGGCCTTAGGCTGGCTTAAAGATAAAGGTCTCACTTCGGGTTATCTGTTTCTCAACCGCTTTGGCGAGCGAATAACAGCGCGCGGTATCGCCCAGCAGCTCAAGCTGTTTGCAGTCAAATATGGCATTAACACGGCAGTCATTTATCCTCACTCGTTCCGCCACCGCTTTGCCAAGAACTTCCTCGACCGCTTCAATGACCTCGCCCTGCTCGCTGACCTCATGGGGCATGAAAGCATCGAGACCACTCGCATCTATCTCCGTCGCACCGCTACTGAACAACAAGCCATTGTTGACAAGGTAGTTAATTGGTAACTCGTAAACGTCCTTGCAATAGCGGCGCTCAGGATTGCAAGGACGCCTCTATTGAGTCGAGAACCCCAAAAAGCTCTTCAATTTTGGCAAGGATTCGTTTTTGCTCTGATGCAGGCGGTAAAGGCATAATCAGCTTATGAAGTGCATTAGAGGAAAATCCCTGCAGAGCAATCCCTTTACCTCCGATTAGTTGTTTATCTTTAAAAGCTTTCATGAATATACAATACAGCTTGGCACTAATTCTCTCTGAGTAAGGTCTTAGTCGGTGCAAATGATTTTGAATCATAATAGTTGTGTCTAAATCCCATACAGCAGCACGACCCACATCACCGCCCTCGCAAATTAATAAATCTCCTTTCTCTGTCTCTTATACACATCTCCGAGCCCACGAGACGTAGAGGAATC
>CALZQD010000072.1 GCA_945828175.1 uncultured Bacteroidales bacterium
ATGACGAGCTGAAGAATATTGCTCAGATTGAGCACTCAAGACATCGGTCTTTCGCGAATTTCATAACCAATGCCCTGAGTGCCATTGCTGCATACTGCTTCTTCCCAAAGAAACCATCTATTTCTCTGGAGTTCGTGCCGGACAATCAGCTGACCTTGTTCTGATGACTTATATCGAACTCACGTTATTTTCAAAATGGCGCAGCCCCGCACGTTGATGGCGTGCGGGGCTGTGTGTTTTTGTAAATGATATGCTTCACACAAAGAGGCGTTGGAGGAGGATGACGTCGTGGTAGCGGCTGTTGTATTTGATCCAGGAGCGGAGGCGGCCGCAGCTGTTGAAGCCGCAGTGGCGGAAGAGTGTGAGGGAGGGGGTGTTTTCGACGGCGACGAAGGCTGCTATCTGATGTAGGCCGATGACGGCGCGGCCGTAGTCGGCCATGAGCGTGAGGGCTTCGCTGCCGTAGCCTTGCCGGCGACTGGCCTGAGCGATGTAGATGGCGACGAAGGCGCGGAGGTCGCGCGGGTCGAAGTCGTAGAGGTCGATGGCGCCGACGGCGCGACGGGTGGCTGTTTCCTCGATGACGAGGCGCAGCTGACGGGCGGCGTAGATGTCGGCGTCGTAGCTCTCGATGTAGTCGTGGATCTGGCGGCGTGAGAGTGGCGCGCGGGTCGATGCGATGCCCCAGGCCGAGCTGTCGTTTTCCCAGATGTAGAGGCTGTCGAGGTCGGTCGGTTCGACGGGACGGAGAGTGAGGCGAGGGCCGATGAGTGGTGTCATTGTCTGAAGCTGTCGTTGAAGGGTATGCGGTTGATGAGCGAGCGTCCGAGGGTGATTTCGTCGGTGTATTCGATTTCGTTGCCGACGGAGACGCCGCGGGCAAGCTGGGTTATCTTGACGGGGTGCGAGGCGAGCCGGCGGTAGATGTAGTAGTTGGTGGTGTCGCCTTCCATCGTGGCACTGAGGGCGAGGATAATCTCGTCGACGCCGCCTGCGGCAACGCGTTCGACAAGCGAGGCTATCTCGAGGCTGTCGGGACCGATGCCGTCGACGGGCGAGATGAGTCCGCCGAGTACATGATAGACGCCGTTGAAGCTCGAGGTGTTTTCGATGCTCATGACGTCTTTGACGTTTTCGACGACGCAGACGATGCGGCTGTCGCGCAGGGGCGAGCTGCAGACGGGGCAGAGCTCTGTCTCGCTGATGTTGTGGCACTGGCGGCAGTATCTTACCTCATGACGCAGGCGCGACAGGGCCCGGCTGAGGTTGTCGGTCTCGCGTTCGTCGCGCCGGAGCAGGTGCAGAGCCAGACGCAAGGCTGTCTTGCGACCGACGCCGGGGAGACGCGAGAGTTCGGTGACGGCCTCTTCGAGTAGGCTCGATGTGAACGGACGCTCTTCCATCAGGCAAGGCAGGCATCAAGTGCTTTGGTTATGGCCTCGCGGTCGAGGTCGCGGCCGATGAAAACGATTTTCTCCATGCGGTCGCCGTATTCGGGGTCCCAGTCGCGCACGAGTCCGGGCTCGGCGGCCATGATCTGACGGAGCTCGTCGGCAGGAGCCGTGGCATACCAATAGCCGGCCTCGGTGAGGTTTTTCTGTGAGCCGGCCTGTTCGAAGAGCACCGACATGTTGCGGTTCTGGCTGAAATAGACGACGCCTTTTGCGCGGATGACGTTCTTGGGCCATGACTGGGCTATGAAGCGGTCGAATTTATTGAAGTCGAAGGCGGGACGACGATAATAGACGAATGTGCCGATGCCGTATTCCTCGGCCTCACCGTGGTCATGGTCGTGATCGTGATGATGCTCATGGTCGTGGTCGTGATGGTGGTGCTCATGCTCGTGATGTTCGTGAGCATGATGATGGTCGTGTTCGTCATCATCGTCGTCATCATCATCTTCGTGGCCTTCGATGCCGCGAACCCATGCGGCCGAGGTGGCGACGCGCTCGAAGTCGAACATGCCGGTGTTGAGTATGTCGTCGAGGTCGATGCGGGCATAGTCGCACTCGATTATGCGGGCCGCGGGCTGTATGGCGCGGATGATGGCCTTGAGGTGTTCGGCCTCGTCGCGGGTAACTTCTGATATTTTGTTGAGAAGAATGATGTTGCAGAATTCGATCTGCTCGATGACGAGGCGCTCGATGTCTTCGTCGTCGATGTCGGGACGGGTGAGGCTGTCGCCGCAACCGAATTCCTCTTTGAGTCTGAGGGCGTCGACGACGGTGACGATGCAGTCGAGACGCGGCACGGTGTCTTCGGGGCGAGCCATTGTCTGCATGGCGTCGATTGTGCGGGCGATGGGCTGAGGCTCGCAGATGCCGCTGGCCTCGACGACGATATAGTCGAAGCGGTCGGACTGGACGAGTTCTGCGAGCTGCTTGATTAGGTCGGCCTTGAGCGTGCAGCAGATGCAGCCGTTCTGGAGAGCAACGAGGTCGCCCGACTGATCCTGACCGACGATGCCGCCTTTCTGTATCAGTGAGGCGTCGATGTTGACTTCGCCGATGTCGTTGACGATGACTGCGAAGCGTATGCCGCGGCGGTTGTTGAGAATGTTGTTGAGGAGGGTTGTCTTACCGCTGCCGAGATAACCGGTCAGCAGCAGTACGGGTATGTCTTTTCGTGCCATATTCTTGGTTGTTTCTTTAATACAAAGATACTAAATCGGCTGCGTAGCGGCAAATTAATAAACGTTAAGAGTCTGTAGAATCATTGTGTCTGCACCAATGTCGGGTGAGCCACTGTCTTACGGGCAAGTCGTAGAGTCTGAGCATGGCATAGGCCACGAAAATCGAGAGGCAGAATATGCCGGCAGCTACGGCTATGTGTGTTCCCGCAGATGCTTCCGGATGGCGGGTAGCCCAGCCGAATTGTATGTATATCAACGGATAGTGGGTGATATAGAGTGGATAAGAAATCTCGCCGAGAAAGCGGCAGAGTGCTATTGTGCGTGGTGATTTGATTTTGCTGCCGGCTCCTGTCAGCACAAGCAGGGGAAAGACGGCTATGATGACCGTCGCGTTATAGACGCCGTCGAGCCATGGTGCCGACTGAGTGCCTGCATGTGGCATCGCGAGCGCCGCGGCCAGTAAGAGACTGCACAGACCGAATCCTCCGTGGCTGACCGTCAAGCGTCTGCCCAGACGGAAGAGCAGCAGGCCGCAGAAAAACGGATAGCACAGACGGGCCAGCGCGATATAAATCTGTTCGGACGACATGCCGTAGCCGCCGATGACAGTATAGCGCACATGGCTTCTGACATCGAGGATGCCGAAAACGTCGATGTCGAGAGCCAGATCGAGTGTCATCAGTGCCGATATGACGACCAGTACGGCCAAAGCAGTCTTAGACAGACGCCGCACGAACAGCGCATAGAATATGTAGCCTACATATTCCCACATCAGCGACCATTGCGGACCGTTGATTGGCGTTATCTCCCGCCATCCGCGTATGTCGAGCGACGGAGGTGTCGGGAACATGAAACAGCCTATGACGAGAACGAGCAGCAGTCGCGTCCATGGAGTTCTGAGCACTTCGGGCGCATAGGGTGAATCGCCGAGATAGAAAAGCGCCGACC
Source organism: uncultured Bacteroidales bacterium (assembly GCA_945828175.1). Lineage (GTDB taxonomy): Bacteria > Bacteroidota > Bacteroidia > Bacteroidales > Muribaculaceae > CAG-873. Next base: position 3,581 of record CALZQD010000072.1, read on the forward strand.
CGAAGACGAGTCCGGCGACCACCATTGGCTGCAGGCGTATGAGACGGCGTTTGAAAAAACTGCATACTGTCATCTTCGGCCATCGGTCGTCATAGGCATAGCCGATGACAAAGCCCGAAAGGACATAGAAAAAGTCGACAGCGAGATAGCCGTGGTTGATGATCTGTTTGTCTACGCCGCCTGAGTAGGTTTCGAAGAGGTGAAAGACGACAACAATCATCGCGGCCACTCCGCGAAGGCCATCGAGCACTTCATAGCGCGGCTTGTCGCCGGTGACGGGGGATAGTGAATTCATAGGGAGACGGATATATTATATTGTTTGGCGGAATTAGTATTGAGTTTGGCAAAATTACAAATTAATATACTTTAAAGCAAACCAAGCCCGATATAAACAGACACAGAGCGGCGACGCATCATCGCGCCACCGCTCTGAATATCTAAGTTTAGCAGGAAAATTTATAGAAAGTAGTTATAGATGAAGGTCGTAGACGGCGAGTACTTCGGTCGACACTTCGCCGAGGATGCCCGATTTGGCATTGACGCCGGTCTGAATCTTGACGAAATCGGCGAATGTCAGGAGAGCGGGATTGCCGTCGGCGTCGACGGCGTCGCTGATTCTGAATCGGTTGCACTCGGTGAAACGGTCGGTCTTATAGCTGTCGGCCCCCATATTGTCGGCATATCCCCACCCGAACGGAGCATTGTTCCAGTAGCCCGTGGCATCGTCGAGCGAGGTGCGGGCTTTCAGACATGTGCCCGGAAGAGTATAACTGTCGGCTTTAACCCAGCAGGGATAGTAATAATCCTGCTTGTGGAAGGGTGCGAGATAGTCGACCGTGCCTTCGCCGCCGCGGTTGTCGGTCCATGAGACATTGCTGCCGGGAGCGTCTGGCCGACGATAGGTGACGGCATAGTCGCGCAAAGTAGCTTCGGCGAACGTGTCGCTGCCTTTGAGCTCATACCAGATGTCGTCGGGTAACCCGTTGCCGTTGCTGTCCTGCATGACGTAGACGATACCTGGTTCGTTTGAACCTCCGGCGCCGGTTCCTGCATTGAGGAAGGCATTGCCGGCGACAGCGAAGTCATAGTCTCCGGCCGACGACTTGATGCTGTGGTCGAAGCCGACGACGATATATCCGCCGAAAGCGCCGAGCGATACAAAATTTCCCGTGTCGAGCCGCTTGAAAGCTATCTTGGCCGCATCGGCCGGGTCGGTGACCGGCTCGGTCAGCTTCTCGGGCGTGAAGTCGTTGATAAACTGCCCGGGAGCCGGCGTCCACTCATATACGCGGTTGCAGAAGGCCGAGCTGTGCGATGTGGCCGGTCTGAAAACACCGTCGTCAGGACCATCGGGGCCGTCGATAACCTCGTCTTTGTTACATGACGGCAACGCCACGGCCAGAATGAACGTGAGCGCCGCTGTCATAAAATTTTTGGGCATCATTTCGCAATCTTGATTGTCGAGTTGCCTGCTCTGACGATGTAGACGCCGGCGTCGAGGTGCGAGATGCTGAATGAGGCGCTCTCTGATGTCATCACTTTATTGCCCGTTGCATCATAGACGACGGCGAAATCGCTGCCGCTGAGAGTGACGGTGTGTGACTCGCGGTCGTAGGCGATTGCGTTGCTGTCGGCAGTGAGCGAGCTGACAGATGACTCATCGACGGTCTCGACCATGAGTTTGTCGAGGCAGAAGTAGCCCGGCGTGTTCATGCCGTATGCTCCGCTGTCGGTGCTTGTCATCGTGAAATAAAGTTCATTGACGATGCCGAGCGAGCTGAGGTCGACATAACGCCAGCCGCGGGTGATTGTCAGGCAGCCGTTGGCATATTCGGCAAGTGCGACATCGACGGTCTTCTCGCTGCCGTCGGGGTTGACGCCGTGGATAGTAAGGGTCAGCTTGTCGCCGTTTGTGAAGGCGCGGGCGAAAGAATCGCCACATTCAACGCTGTAGTAGGCATAGCTGTTGAGATTGACATAAACGCCGACAGCCTTATAGTTTTTGCCGTCGGTAAAAGTCATATCGACGGGACGCGCGGCCATGTAGGCACTGTAATAGGCTACGATATAGGGCACGGCCGCGTCGGTGACGGGTGCGCCGAAATCGTCGGTCTTCACGGTCTTGTCGTCGTTGAGCACGATGCCACCTTTGGCCATGTTACTGTACTGAAATGTCAGCGTGTCGTCCTTGCGATTGTTGTCGGCACTGTTCGAGGCTGTGAATCCCCACCAGGTCTTGTAGGAACCCATCGACGAATGAACGAAAGAGAAACACTGGCTGTCGATTGACTCTGCTTCGTCGTCAAACGTGCCGTTCCACGAGCCGTTTGTGGCGTCGAATTCGAGCGCCGTTGTGGCTTTCGTGAGATCAAGGGTTATTACTTCAGCCCGGGCTGATGTTGCCGCGATGAGTGCGGCCGCTAATGTGATAATTACTTTTTTCATCGGTTTTATGTTGGTTTAAAATGAAAAGTCCCGTTCAGATCACAAACGCAGTGACGACGGGGCAAGGAACGTTGACGGTCGATAAAACCGATGAATGACAGATGATGAGTCAGAAGCGACGAGCCTATATTCCCGCAGGCAGTGCGATATGATCGTTTGCTATGGCAGGTCTTCTGACTCGTCCCGGTCGTGCCTCGCCTTCTCGGAGCAATACGGCTCCAATGACTTTAGTGGGGCAGACTTTGGATAGGACTTACAGCAGCGGGTACTGTTCAGGATTTTCACCTGATTCCCTTGCACTCCTGCGATGCGGCATCGGCTGACGCCTTTTCGCGCGGCTCACTCTTGAGCGACGGAATTACCATTGCGACGGCAAAATTAAGCAAATATTTTCATCGGCGCAACAGATAGCAGTAATTTCCATCGCACAAGCCCGCGGAGATAAAGAAAAAACCGATGGCACTTCGTGAGTGCCATCGGCTTACATTATGAATATGGAACTGATTATTTCGCGTCTTTGAGAGTACCGATCTCGTAACCGGGCTGACCGTCGGCGGGACGGTAGTGTTCCCATTTGACGACTTTGGTGCGCTTGCTATCCCACCACATACGTTTTGTCGATACGTCGGGACCGAAGTCTTCGAGACATTTATTGTAGTTGGCTTCGTTGTGAAGCTTCTCGTATGAAGGATAGGTGATACGGCGGCAAGAGCCGAGGTAGTCGTGACCACCGACTTCGATGACGAAGTTCTGGGTCGGCATCTTGAAGGGATCGAGGGCGGGCATGCCGAGACGGCGATAGTCGGCCCATGCTTCGAAGCCACCGTCGGGGAAGTTCGAGATATATTTCTGGGTGATAATCTTGGCAAGCTTAGAGTTGCAGTCGTCGGTAAGGTCACCGGTGTTGTCGTCGAACTTGACACTTGTGCCGTAGCCGTTCTTCATTGTCGACTGGAGGTAAGCCTCGATGTCGGCTGCCTTGATGAGTTTGCCGTATTCGGCCATCGAGCGGCGGATGCCTGCTTCGTAGAACGATTCGGCGGTGCCACCCATGTTCCAGCCGCGGAGGGCGCCCTCGGCGCGGAGGAAGTCGATTTCAGAAGCATACATCAGGCGAGCCCAGCGATCCTTGCAGATTACAGGAGGTGTGTTCTCCGGTGCTTCGGGGTTGAGGCTGACAAAGAATGCGCCAATGCGAGAGTTATTCTTGTGGGCATTGTTTTCTTCAGCTGCGATAGCGGGAGTATAGCCTGCCTCGACGCCTTTCCAGCGGCCGCGGTATTTGCGCGATGCGAGTGTGCCGGTGCTGGTTACATTATACATGATGAGTGCGCGGGGGTCGGCATATTCAGGCACCTGACCTCTTTTGTAGTAGCTCTTCCACTCAACGGGTACGCCGCCGAGGTTGGTCAGCACGCGCTGCATCGAGACGCTCATGGTCAGACGCGAATCCCAGTAGTGAGCATAGAAGTAGTGGGGGTTGATGGTGTTCTGATCTGTCTCTTATACACATCTCCGAGCCCACGAGACGTAGAGGAATCT
>CALZQD010000073.1 GCA_945828175.1 uncultured Bacteroidales bacterium
GTTTTCGCGGCGATTTTAAGTGTTTTCGGTGGGGTTGCGGAGTTTGCGAGATTTTTTGTATTTTTGTGGGTGATAGGTAAATTTATCAGATTTCAATTATAAACCACATATATTTTTTCGTTATTGCATGAAAAAACTGACTCTTATGCTCGGTCTGCTGCTGCCGCTGGCGGCTCAGGCCGTCACGCCGCTCTGGCTGCGCGACGTAAAAATCTCGCCCGACGGCAAGACAATCGCGTTTACATATAAGGGCGACATCTGGACCGTCGCGACGGGCGGCGGCGAGGCTACACGCCTGACTGCCACGGACGATTACGAGACAAGTCCGGTCTGGAGCCCCGACAGCCGCACGATAGCCTTCGCAGGCGACCGCGCGGGCAACTTCGACATCTACACTGTCGACGCCAAGGGCGGCGCTCCCCGACGCCTGACCTACAACTCGGCATCGGAGATTCCCGAAGCATTCACCCCCGACGGCAAGGCAATCGTCTTCTCGGCATCAATCATGGACCCGGCCGAGAGCGCCTTGTTCCCGACCTCGCGCATGACCGAACTCTATGAAGTCAATGTCGCCGACGGCGCTCTGACGCAACTGTTAGCCACGCCGGCGCGCTTTGTCAGCTGGCTGCCCGACGGCAAATCGTTTCTCTATCAGGACGTCAAGGGCTTTGAGGACGAGTGGCGCAAGCACCACACATCGTCGGTGACCCGCGACATCTGCCTGTATGATGCCAAGACCTGCCGTCACAGCAACCTGACTGCCCGCGGCGGTGAGGACACCAACCCGGTGAGCGGTGCCGACGGCAAATTCTACTTTCTGAGCGAGCGCAACGGCAAGACGGTCAACGTCTACGAGGCACCGATTGCCAACGCGGCCAACGCCAAGGCACTGACATCGTTCACCACCCACCCCGTCAGATTCCTGTCGCGCGCCAACGACGGCACGCTGGCGTTCACTTATGACGGCGAAATCTATACACTCGCTCCCGGCGGCAAAGCCGCCAAGGTTGCTATCGACCTGACTGACCCCGACGTCAACATCATCGAGAAAGTCAATGTGCGAAGCGGCGCACGCCAGGCCGTGCCCTCGCCAGACGGCAAGTCGATAGCGTTTATCTACCGCGGCGACGTGTTCGTCACTCCGGTCGACTACTCGACGACCAAACAGATTACAGCCACCCCCGAGGCCGAGAGCGCCGTCAGCTGGTCGCCCGACGGCAAGGCGCTGATATACACCAGCGAGCGCGACGGCCTTGCCAACATCTACCGTGCGACGATAGAGCGCGAAGACTGCGAACCCAACTTCGCCAACGCCACGATAATCAAAGAGGAGCCGCTCTTCAAGGCTGACAGCCACGAGCGCGGAGGCGCCGAAATCTCGCCCGACGGCAAGAAACTCGCCTTTATCCTCGACCGCACGAAACTCGCCGTGATGGACCTCGACAGCAAAAAAGTCAAGCAGCTGACCGACGGCACGACAAATCCGCAGCGCAACGGCACTTTCGGCTACAGCTGGTCGCCCGACTCGAAATGGATAGCTCTCGAGATCGTCGACCGCCGACACGAGCCCTACAGCGATATCGCCATCATCAATGTCGAGAGCGGCGAGATGACAAATCTCACCAACAGCGGCTACTTCGACGAACGTCCGCGCTGGACCCACGACGGCACGGCCATCACGTTCCAGTCAGAACGCTACGGCATGCGCAACCACGCCTCATGGGGGTCGCAGGGCGACGTGATGGCCATATTCCTCACCCGCGACGCCTATGACCGCTTCTGCCTCTCTGAAGAAGACTACGCCCTGCAGAAAGAAATAGACAAAGACAACAAGAAGGGCAAGGACGAGGGCGAGAAAGCCGACAGCAAGGACAAGAAAGACAACGACAGCAAAGACATCGTCGTCGAACTCGACGGCATAGACCGCCGCATCGTCAGACTGACACCGATGTCGGCCGATCTGGCCGACCATATCGTCACGGCCGACGGCGAATCGCTCTACTATATCATCGGCGGCCCCGAGAAAGAGCAGCTCTGGAAACTCGGCAGGCGCAAAGATGAGAACAAGCTCATCGGCAACCTCGACGGCGCCGGCCACTTCGCCTCTGACAAAGACGGCAAGAACCTCTTCATCATCGGCCGCTCGATAAAGAAGCTCGACCCCAAGAACGACAAGACCACAACGGTGAGCTACGCCGGGACGATGCACATCGACCGCGCGGCCGAGCGCAGCTATATGTTCGACAACATCGAGCGCGAGGAGCGCGAACGCTTCTACACGGCCGACATGCACGGCGTCGACTGGAAAGCGATGTCGAAGGCCTACCGCAAGTTCCTGCCCCATATCAACAACAACTATGACTTCGCCGAGATGGTCAGCGAATGGCTTGGCGAGCTCAACGTCAGCCACACGGGCGGCCGCTACAGCCATCCGTCATCGAGTCAGGACGACCGCACGGCGTCGCTCGGTCTCATCTATGACTTCGGCTACAAAGGTCCGGGCCTGAAAATCGCCGAGGTCGTGGCCGGAGGCCCATTCGACCGCGCGTCGTCGACGGCAAAGGCCGGCACTATCGTCGAGGCCGTCAACGGCCGGAAGGTGGGCTTCGACCCGTCGATGGCTCAGGCTCTCAACGACATCGCCGGCAAGAAGACACTCGTCAGCCTCTATAATCCGACAACGGGCGAGCGCTGGAGCGAGGTCGTCAAGCCTATCTCTAACGGCAGTTTCAACGACCTGCTCTATCAGCGGTGGGTGAAAGGCCGCGCCGAGGCAGTCCACCGTCTGTCGGGCGGACGATTGGGCTACGTCCACATCCAGTCGATGGGCGACGATTCGTTCAGAAAAGTATACTCCGACGTACTCGGCAAATATAACGACCGCGAGGGCATCGTCATCGACGTAAGATGGAACGGCGGCGGCCGCCTGCACGAGGACATCGAGGTGTTCTTCAGCGGCGAGAAATATCTCACTCAGGAAATCCGAGGCATTAAGACCTGCGACATGCCGTCGCGCCGCTGGAACAAGCCGTCGGTGATGATCATGAGCGAGGCCTGCTACTCGAACGCCCACGGCACACCCTGGGTCTACAAGAACCGCGGCATTGGCCGCTTGGTAGGCATGCCCGTGCCGGGAACGATGACGTCGGTCAACTGGGTGACGATGCAGGACCCCACCCTCGTCTTCGGCATACCGGTCATCGGCTACCGTCTCGCCGACGGCTCGGTGCTCGAGAACCAGCAGCTCGAGCCTGACGTGCGCGTGGCCAACGACCCGGCGACAGTAGTCAAAGGCGAGGACGCGCAGCTCAAAGCCGCCGTCGAAGATCTGCTCAAGACCATCGACAGCAAGAAATAAGCACTTCCGCGAAACCGATTAGCCGGGGCTCGCCATAACGGCGGGCCTCGGTATTTTCCGCGGTATTCAGCATGCGTTTTCCGCGCAATATTTTGCTATGAAGTGATTTGACCTGCGAAATACTTTTAAATATAATTTTAATTAATTAATTTTGCACTTACCGAAATTCTAAGTCAACCAGGCATCATGAAAATCATAGCAGAAAGTAGCAGCACGCGCACAGAATGGGCTCTTGTCGAGGGTGATACCATCGTCGAGCACGCATTCACGACCGGCTTGAACCCTTACTTCCAGACACGTCGCGAGATATCGCACAGCATCAGGCTCGAATTGCCCGAGGTCTTTTTCAAGAGGCGCTGGGATCACATCTATTTCTATGGCGCCGGATGTGCTAACGTCGAGAAAATCAAGGTCATCGAGTCGTCGCTCGTCGCGCAGTTCAAACCGCCGGTGACGGTAAACAGCGACCTTCTTGGCGCGGCCCGCGGCCGGCGCGGGCGCCGTCCGGGCAGGGCATGTATCTAAGGTACGGGCTCGAACTCGTGTCTCTATGACGGCGAGGAGATTGTCCGCTCGGTGAGCTCGCTTGGCTTCATCCTCGGCGACGAGGGCTCGAGCGCCTATATGGGCAAGCATCTTATCGCCGATATGCTCAAGGGCATCGCTCCGGTCGACCTGACAGAGGCGTTCTTCGAGTACTATAAGGTTTCGGCTAATATGCTGATGGATGATATCTACACTAACTCGCTGCCGAGCCGTACGCTGGCGAAATACTCTGAGTTCCTGTCGCATCATCTCGACAATGAGTATGTCTACCGCCTTGTCTATGATGCATTTATGAGTTTCTTCACGCGCAACATCGCGTCTTATGAGTATGCGTCGCAGCCTATCTGCTTCGTGGGCTCGACGTGTGTGCTCTACCGCGACATCCTCTATCGCGCGGCTGCTGACTTCGGCGTGACCATCGAGAAGGCAATCCGCTACTCGATGCCGGGTCTGGTAGAGTATCATAAGAATGATTGAGCCAATACACAATACACAATGCACAATGCACAATGCACAATGCATAATGCACAATGCATAATGCACGATGCACAATTGGCTTGGTTTTGAACATAAGGCAGAAGGAAAGAAGGACAGAAGAGTTTTAAGTAAAATCACCTGAAAGGTGATGATCTTACTGATGGCCGCGTAGGCCGAGGCGCAACAGCGCCAGCCTGCCCGGAACAGGCAATCAAAACGGCTGAGCGTCTACAAGACGCTGATTTGCAACCACAACAGCGCTTCTCCGAACCTACGCCAACCTTGTCATTTCCTTTCCCAGGCTTGGTCGGCTCTGCGAGCCTCCTGCGCCTGGGGTTATGCCACAACCTCGCCTCTGCGATGCTTCGGGAAGGAATAGATTAATAAGGTCGATAAGGTCATTAAAGTCATTAAGGTCATTAAGGTCGGGCAATGTTGATGGGAGGTTCAACTCCGCCGGAGTTGGGCGCGTTTATGGGCGCAGCTGCCACGGGCGCGGGCGCCCGCGGTTAACAAGATTTCAGGCCTCCGGCCTGAGCTACATCATTGATACTCAGCGATTACGCCCATGGTCAGAAGACCGCGGGCTCCCAGGGCGAAGCCTATGGAGCAACGGTTTTAACCGTTGCAGGCCTGTGAGTTGGCTGCGAGGGCTAAAGTTCTCGCTCCATGCTTTGTAACTGTCGCCGCGATGCGGCTCGCGGGTGCAGGCTCGGATTTGGCGGAAATGAGAAAGCGAGCAGGGCCGGGGCGCTGCTCGCTTTTTATTGGGGGTTGGGATGTCAGTTTCAGTCTTCGGCTTCGACGCTTTCAGCCTCGACGACGTCGGCTTCGCGATAGATGCCTTCGATATCGTCACGGCTGCCGACGACGAGTCGCTCGTATTCGCGACGGCCTGTGCCGGCGGGGATGAGGTGACCGCAGATGACGTTCTCTTTCATGCCTTCGAGGTAGTCGGTCTTGCCGCTGATAGCTGCTTCGTTGAGGACCTTGGTGGTCTCCTGGAATGAGGCGGCCGACATGAAGCTCGAGGTCTGAAGGGCGGCACGAGTGATGCCCTGAAGAATCTGCTCTGAGGTTGCGGGCACGGCGTCGCGGACAGTGACTGTACGGAGGTCGCGGCGCTTGAGGGCCGAGTTCTCGTCGCGGAGCTTGCGGGCGGTGATAATCTGACCGGGCTTGAGGTCTTCGCTGTCGCCGGCGTCGACGACAACTTTCTTGCCCCAGATGCGGTCGTTCTCGTCCATGAACTCGCGTTTGTCGACAATCTGCTGCTCGAGGAAGCAGGTGTCGCCCGGGTCGAGGATGTTGACCTTGCGCATCATCTGACGGACGATGACTTCGAAGTGTTTGTCGTTGATCTTCACACCCTGCATGCGGTAGACGTCCTGGACTTCGTTGACGATATATTCCTGAACGGCTGTCGGACCCATGATGTTGAGGATGTCGGCGGGTGTGATGGCACCGTCAGAAAGAGGTGTGCCGGCACGGACGACGTCGTTCTCCTGAACAAGGATCTGCTTCGACAGGGGCACGAGGTATTTCTTGACTTCACCGAGCTTAGAGGTGACAGAAATCTCGCGGTTGCCGCGTTTGACTTTGCCGAATTTGACTTCGCCGTCGATTTCAGAGACGATGGCGGGGTTCGACGGGTTACGGGCTTCGAAGAGCTCGGTGACACGGGGCAGACCGCCGGTGATGTCACCTGCGCCGCCGGTAGCACGTGGTATCTTGACGATGATTTCGCCGGGCTTGATTTCGGCGTTGTCTTCGAGCATGAGGTGGGCGCCTACAGGCAGGGCGTATGTGATGAGCACCTGACCGTTGGCGTCGACGATATTGGCTTCGGGGACTTTGGCACGGTCTTTCGACTCGATGACGACTTTATCCTGGAGACCCGACTGTTCGTCGATGTCGACGCGGTAGTTGACGTTCTCGATGAGGTTCTGATACTGGAGGTGACCGCCGAACTCGCTGACGATGACAGCGTTGAAGGGGTCCCACTCGCAGATGACGTCGCCGGGCTTGATGTCGGCGCCGTTTTTGAAGAAGAGCTTCGAGCCGTAGGGTATGTTGGCGTTTGTGAGGGCCATCTTGGTCTTGGGGTCGATGATGCGCATCTCGGCGAGACGGCCGATGACGACTTCGACGGGACGACCTTCGGGAGTGACTTCGCCGGTTTCGACGGTGCGGAGCTCTTCAATCTCGAGTTTACCGGTGTAGCGAGATGTCACAGATGATACGGCTGCGATATTCGAGGCGACACCACCGACGTGGAATGTACGGAGGGTCAGCTGAGTACCGGGCTCGCCGATTGACTGTGCGGCAATGACGCCGACGGCCTCGCCTTTCTGTACGAGACGGCTGTTGGCAAGGTTGCGGCCGTAGCACTTGGCGCAGACGCCTTTCTTCGACTCGCAGGTGAGGACCGAACGGATCTCGACGCTCTCGATGGGCGATGCGTCGATGCGGTCGGCGGCTGCATCGTTGATTTCCTGGCCGGCAGCGACGATGACTTCGCCGGTGAGGGGGTCGATGATGTCGTGGACCGAAACACGGCCGAGGATGCGCTCGCCGAGCGAGGCGACAACTTCGTCGTTGTTCTTGATCTCGGTGCAGACGAGGCCGCGGAGGGTGCCGCAGTCTTCCTCTGTGATGATGACGTCGTGGGCGACGTCGACGAGACGACGGGTAAGATAACCGGCGTCGGCCGTCTTGAGGGCGGTATCGGCAAGACCCTTGCGGGCACCGTGAGTAGAGATGAAGTATTCGAGCACTGACAGACCTTCCTTGAAGTTTGCCAGAATCGGGTTCTCGATGATCTGACCGCCTTCGGCGCCTGCTTTCTGAGGCTTGGCCATAAGACCACGCATGCCGGCGAGCTGACGGATCTGGTCTTTAGAACCACGGGCGCCCGAGTCGAGCATCATGAAGACTGAGTTGAAGCCCTGCTGAGCCTCGGTCATCTGTTTCATGAGGATGTCGGTCAGACGGCTGTTGACGTGTGTCCAGATATCGATGATCTGGTTGTAGCGCTCGGTGTTGGTGATGAAGCCCATCGAGTAGTTGGCCATCACCTCTTCTACCTGTGCGTAACCCTCGTCGACGATGGCTTTCTTCTCGGCGGGGATGATGACCTGTCTCTTATACACATCTGACGCTGCCGACGATATGCAGTGTGT
>CALZQD010000074.1 GCA_945828175.1 uncultured Bacteroidales bacterium
GCGCGAAATCGTCGAGCTCGACAACAAACTGGCGTCGCGCTCGGTCAACGAGGGCTTCTCGGGCGGCGAGAAGAAGCGCAACGAAATCTTCCAGATGGCCGTGCTCGAGCCGCGCCTGTCGATTCTCGACGAAACCGACAGCGGCCTCGACATCGACGCCCTGCGCGTCGTCGCCGGCGGCGTCAACCGCCTCAAGAGCGACAGCAACGCAACTATCGTCATAACCCACTACCAGCGACTGCTCGACTATATCAAGCCCGACTTCGTCCACATCCTCTACAAGGGCCGCATCGTCTACTCGGGCGGTCCCGAACTGGCCCTCGAGCTCGAGGAACGCGGCTATGACTGGATCAAACAACTGGCCGACAACGAATAAGCTCTCAGAACCATGCAGAATCAGAATAATCCACTGACACAATATATCGAGCTCTTCGAACACAACCGCGAGGCCATCGGCTCACACTCGACCGAGGCGCTCAACCGGCTGCGTCCGAGGGCTCTCTCGGCGCTCCACCGCCTGGGCCGTCTGCCCGTCAGGGGCGACGAGGGCCACAGCGTGCTGTCGGTCGCCGAGATGTTTGCGCCCGACTTCGGCGTGAACGTCAACCGTGTGCCCTTCCCGATCGACATCGCGGCCTCGTTCCGCTGCGACGTGCCTAACCTGAGCACGCTGCTCGGCATCGTCGTCAACGACTCGTTCCGCCCGACGACGATGCTGACGACGAAGCTGCCCAAGGGCGTCGATGTGATGTCGCTCGCCGAGGCGTCGCTGGTTTACCGCGACGTCGTCGAGAAATATCTCGGCAGCCTCGCCGGCATCGACGACACCGACAGCGCGGCGACGGCTCTCAACACCCTGCTGCTGCAGGACGGTGTCTTCATTCGCGTCGCCGACGGCGTCAGGCTCGAGAAAACGATACAGATCGTCAACGTCTTCAACGCGGCGGCGCCGATGCTGGCCGTGCGCCGCGTGCTCGTCGTCGCCGGACGCGACTCGCAGGTGCGCCTGCTCTTCTGCGACCACACCCAGAACGCGGGCGTGCCCTCGCTCGTGTCGCAGGTAGTCGAGATCGTAGCTGACGCAGGCGCAACGGTCGACTACTACGACCTCGAGGCCACCGACAGCGCCAACGGCCGCATGTCGCAGCTCTACGCCCGCCAGGGCCGCGGCAGCCGCCTGACTGTCAACGGCACGACCCTCAGCAGCGGCCGCACGCGCAACGAATACCGCATCGAGGTGGCCGACCGCTGCGAGACCGAATTGGTCGGCATGGTCATCGCCGACGGCGAGCAGGTGGTCGACAACGCCTCGGCCATCTACCACAACGCCGACCACAGCCACAGCCGCCAGACATTCAAATATATCCTCTCTGACAGCGCCCGCGGCGGCTTCGAGGGCGCGATTCGCGTCGACGGCGCCGCTGCCTTCACCGAAGCCTACCAGAGCAACCGCAACCTCCTGGCCTCGGAGAACGCCCGCATGCACACGGCCCCGCAGCTCGAAATCTACTGCGACGAGGTGAAGTGCAGCCACGGCGCGGCTACAGGTCAGCTCGACCAGAACGCCCTGTTCTACATGCGCTCGCGCGGCATACCCCTCGACGAGGCGCGCCGGATGCTGATGGAGTCGTTTATGTCTGACGTCATCGACACGATACGCCTCGACGGCCTGCAGGACCGCCTGCGCCACCTCGTCGAGCGACGTCTCGGCGGCCGACGCATGGACTGCGGCGAATGTAACACCTGCAAATAACCCCCGCCTGTGACTATGGAAAGCGACAAGATATACGACTACGACATCGAGCGTGAGCGCGAGAAATTCCCGATACTGCGGCGCACGGTCAACGGCCGACCGCTGGTATACCTCGACAACACGGCGACGACACAGACGCCCCGCGAGGTCGTCGACGCCGTCGTCGACATGTACTACGACAAGAAAGCCAACGTCCACCGCGGCGTCCACACCCTCTCGCAGGAGGCGACCAACGCCATGGAGGCCACGCGCAGCCTCGTGCGCGAATTTATCAACGCAGGCTCGACCGAGGAGATAATCTTCACCCGCGGCACGACCGAGTCGATCAACCTCGTGGCCTCGAGCTACGGCCAGCTGCTCGACGACGGCGACGAGATAATCCTGACGGTCATGGAGCACCACTCCAACATCGTGCCCTGGCAGCTGCTCCGGTCGCGCAAAAACATAAAAATCAAGGTCGTGCCCATCAACGAGCGCGGCGAGCTCGACCTCGACGTCTACCGCTCGCTCTTCACCGACCGCACGCGCCTGGTCTCTGTCGCCCATGTGTCGAACGTGCTCGGCACGGTCAATCCGGTCCGCGAGATGATAGCCTACGCCCACTCGCGCGGGGCCGTGGTCCTCGTCGACGGCGCTCAGGCCATCGCCCACCTCAGGGTCGACGTCACCGACCTCGACGCCGACTTCTATGTCTTCTCGTCGCACAAGATGTATGGCCCGACGGGCGTCGGCATCCTCTACGGCCGCCGCAGCCTGCTCGAGGCGATGCCTCCCTATCAGGGTGGCGGCGAGATGATCGGCCACGTCAGCTTCACCGGCACGACCTGGGCCGCGTTGCCCTATAAGTTCGAGGCGGGCACACCCGACTTCGTCGACGCTGCGGCTCTGGCGAAAGCAATCGAATATATCCGCTCGCTCGGCGTCGAACGCATCGCCGCGCACGAAGACCGCCTGCTCGATTACACGACGGCCGAGCTCCTCGCCATCCCGGGCATGAGGATATTCGGTACGGCGCCGCATAAATCGGCCATCATATCGTTCCTCATCGGCGAGGCGACGCCCTTCGACACGGGCATGCTGCTCGACCAGCTCGGCATCGCCGTGCGCACGGGCCACCACTGCGCCCAGCCGCTGATGGAATCGCTCGGCATCGAAGGCACCGTCCGCGCCTCGTTCGCGCTCTACAACACCTTCGACGAAGCCGACCGTTTCATCGCCGCCGTCCGCCGCGTCGCCGCCATGCTGACGTAAGGGATAATAATGCTGATTTCACCCGAACACCTGCTGATACAGATAGAGACAGCGATGAACAACGACCCGCGCATGCCGATAGACAGGCGCGTGAAAGAGGGCATCACTATCCGTGACCGCTTCATGAGCTCTGAAAGCAAAGAGCAACAGAACAGTTTCAACATCACTTTCTACTATTTTTTGGCCGGGAAGCTGGTGTCGTGGAATACCGAACACCGGCTCGACCGCAATATTCTGGAGTGCTATACCATGATGCTGAGGTTCTGCGTCAGCGTCCGCGACTACGGCACCATGGAGGATGTTTGGGAAGAGATAACCGACTTCTACCTCCAAATTCCCAACCTGACTTACGGCGAGATTGAGACAAAAGTTCCTGAAATCGCCTTTATATATGATAGCAGACTTGCCATATTGCTGCTACAGCTGGCTGGAGACATACCTCTACTACATGTCGTCTGTTATGGAGACCCACGCTCAATACGACCGCATGAAAGCCGTCAAATATATGGATGTGTTCTTGAAATTACACCGCGACCGCGGGTGCAAAGGTTCAGAATCGCTTTTTCGCAATATCACCCGCTTCGCGCAGTGTCTTCTCCCTCACGACGAGCTGCTCCGCTACGGCATCGGCTGAGCTATCTTTTACTGAAAGAGGGCGGTGACGAGGATGATTGGGTCGGGGGCGTGGCCGTTGCGGCCCCATTTGAGTTCGAGGCCGAAGAGGCGGTCGAGGGTCTTGGCGATGTCGAAACCGAAGGCTTCGAGCGACGGCCGCACTTTGTCGGGATGGCGGCAGGGCTGATTCTGAAGCCTCGCGCAGGGCTCTTCGCCGCAGTAGAGGCAACGCCCGACATAGGCGAATGAGCGGCCGCCGGTCGCACGCTCGATATCGAGCAGCCGGCGCTCGATTTTCAGCCGCTCGGGGCGTATAAAATCCTGAACATCAGCTAACAGTACCGGCGCGGCGGGTTTAATCACCGTAGCATAGACGGTCGCGCACTCATAGCGCCGTAGCACGGCGTCGGCGTCGAACTCGAAGGGCGGGCATCCCCAACTCGCGCCGTATGAAGCGCACTGTCGGCAGAAGCCGATGAACTTCTCGGAGTCGCGATAGCCGGCTACGTAGTCGGCGACGGCGATTTCGGCACTCAGCTCTTCGACAGTATAGTCGGGAAAGGTTTTCATATCAAGGCTTTCGGTCTAATAAATCGAGGTGAAACAGACGGTTGATATGCCCCGCGGCGACCATCTCGTCGACCGGCAGGCAGACGAGTCGCGGCGTATCGATCAAGGCAATAGCGTCGCTGAGCCGCAGCGCGATGTCGAGCTCGTGGGTCGAGTAGAGTATCGTCTTGCCGTGGTCGCAGGCGAGGCGTCCGAGCAGCCTGCAGAGCTCATAGCGGTTAGGCAGGTCGAGGAACGACGTCGGCTCGTCGAGCAGGATTACGGGCGTCGTCTGCGCCAAAGCTCGCGCTATCATCACGCGCTGGCACTCGCCGTCGCTCATGCGGTCGAGGGTGCGGTCGGCATACGAGGCCATGCCGACGGCTTCGAGCGACTCGTCGACGATGTCACGGTCGGCCTTAGTCAGGCGGCCGATCCAGTCGGTGTAAGGCGCGCGGCCGAGGGCGACGACGTCTCGACAGCTGAGGTTGGCGATGCGGGTGCGCTCGGTCGAGACGAAGGCAAGCGCCCGGGCGAGCTGCGGCGCAGGCGTCGTGGCCACGTCGAGGCCGCCGACGGTGATTGTGCCCTCGTAGCGGCGGTTGAGTCCGGCGATGGCGCGGAGGAGGGTAGATTTGCCGCTGCCATTGCGGCCGAGCAGGGCTGTCAGGCTGCCGCCGTCGATTGTGGCGTTGGCGTTGTCAATCAGCTTCTTGTCGCCGAAACCTATGGTGAAATCGCGTAGCTCTATCATCGGGTCATGGTGTTATTGCGTAAGACTATCCAGACAACGACGGGAATGCCGAGGAGCGCCGTTATCGCGTTGACGGGCAGGAGGAAAAGCTTCGATATGATATCGCAGACGAGCATCACGGCGGCGCCTGTCAGAGCTGTCGCCGGCACCATCACGCGGTGGTCACTGCTGGCAAACATGAGGCGCGTGACGTGGGGCATCGCCAGACCGATGAAGCCTATCGGGCCGCAGAAGGCCGTCACCGTGCCTGCCAAAAGTGTCGTAGAGGCGAATATCAGCAGCCTGGCGCGACGGATGTCAAGACCCATCGTCATGGCGTATTCCTGACCGAAAAGCAAGAGATTCAGAGCTTTGATGGTGACGACAGCAAGTATAAAACCGACGGCGACGGCGGGGATGATAATCCATAGCTGCGAGACGGTTACGTCGCCGAGCGAGCCCATCGTCCAGATAACGAAGTTCTTGAGGGCCTCCTCGCGGCTGAGATATTGCAGAATCTGCACGATTGCGCCGACGCCCGACGAGAACATCATGCCGAGGATGAGTATCACCATTATATCCTTGATGCGATGCCCGACGGCCGCCACGACGATGAGTACTGCTGCCGCGCCGACCCATGCGGCGCCGGCGATGCCGAGCGACGAGACGACGGCGGGCAGTCCCAAAAGCGGCGCGCCGAGCATAAACAGCGCCACGCCGAGCGAGGCGCCCGAACTGATGCCCAACACATACGGTCCGGCGAGCGGATTGCGGAAGAGGGTCTGCATCTGCAGGCCGCTGACCGACAGCGCCGCGCCAACCGTGAGAGCCATCACGGCCTTGACGAGACGGAAGTCGATGACGATAGTCGAGGTCATCGGGTCGCGCTCGGTGCCGGCAAGGACTGCGAAGACGCGCCCGAGCGGTATCTTTACCGACCCGACAGCTAAGTCAATGACAAACAACGCCGTCGTCGCCAAGCCTATGACAATGAATAATATGGCCGTCCGATTTTTCATTCAAGCCGTTTGTAATAGACGAAGTCGTTGGCGACGATGTCGGGGTGGAAGATTTTTATGAGGTCGCGGAGGACGAGGTCGGGACGCACGACACCCGACTCATAGTAGTCGTTGCCGCCGGCGGCGTTGGTGCGCAGAATGTTGTTATAGACGCGGCCCTCCTTCACGACAGGCAGCGAGCCGAATTTCGGATATGCCTTGGCGAGGTCGGCGGCGGTGCCGGCCGAACCGGCGTTGAGCCATACATCGGCCTGCGAGGCAAGCATATAGGCTTCCTCGATGTCGACAGGTTCCGACGAGTTGCCCGTGTTTTTGTCGTAGATATAACGGCCGCCGGCGTCATTGATGAGCGTGACGGCATAGCTGTTGACCGGCGGCAGAAACCATGTGCCGCTGTAAGGGGCGTTGAGCATCACCGCAGGGCGGTCGAGGCTGTCGGCGGCAACGGTGGCTTTCAGCTCGTTATAGCGGTCGGCGATTTCGGCGAAGCTCTCGCGGCCGCGGTCGCCGACGCCCATAAGCTCAGAGAGCATGACAAGCCACTCGGCCTTGCCGAGGGGCGACTGCTCGAGGTAGTCGCCGACATAGACGAAGGGAATGCCGGACTCGCGCAACTTACCCTCCATCGAGCTGGCGTTGTTGATGCCGTAGAGCAGCACGATGTCGGGTTTGAGCGCCACGAGAGTCTCGTAGTCGATGTTGCCCTCGTAGCCGACGTCGCAGACGCTGTCGCGACGGGCCGTGACAGTCGGATTGGATATATACTCCTTGCCCGAGACGCCGACGACTCGCCGCGCCTCGCCGACGGCGTCGAGCATGGCGACGTGGGTCGACGACATGGCGATGATGCGGTGTGCGTCGCCCTTGAGCACCTGGCCGTCGAAGCCTTCGGGCGCGCTGTCGTCGCCGCGCAGTACGAGCAGATTGGTCGTGACGCTGTCGGCGCCCTGCCAGGGATTGGTGACGGTGACGAGCAGACTGCCCGCGTCATTGCCCCTGACGGCGAAGCCCGAGGCATATTCGGGCGTATAAACTTCGCGGTCGAAGACGAGCGCCTCGGCCGAGCGCCCTTTGCACGCGCTTAATGTGGTCAGCGCTAATAGGATAAACAGAACGTAGTTTATGGCTTGTTTCATTTCTTGCGTTTGAATTTGGGTGTTATGCCAATGAAAAATTCAAAATTGATGCCCGGCATAGGCCGCGAGAGCACCGACAGATAATCCTCGTTGAAGAGATTGTTGACGGCGAGCTTGAGCTGCAGGTCGACGGGCTTGAACGAGAGGTTTTTCTCGAGCGCGATGTTGCTCATGAAGTATTCGGGCAGGTGGCCGGTGAGCGTATAATCGTTGCTGCTCATAGTAAAGCGCTCTGAATAATAGGCCCATTTATAGAGGAAACTCCACGACCGCCAGCTCAGACGGCCCGTGAGCGACGCCGAGTGACGCGGCACATAGGGCAGCTGACGGCCTACCGACTGGTCGGCGGGCGACATCTTCTCGCCGCGGTTGATTGACGGCGTCCACGAATACGAGCCGTTGACGTCGACATACCCTGTCTCTTATACACATCTGACGCTGCCGACGATATGCAGTGTGTAG
>CALZQD010000075.1 GCA_945828175.1 uncultured Bacteroidales bacterium
CGCCGGTGACGATAGAGATGTCACCCGAAAGGACTTCGGCGCTGTCGACGCGGAGCACGGCCGTCAGCAGGCTGTCGACGGTCTTCACGCCGTTGTTGAAGCGCTTGTTAGAACCGAACTGAAGGCACATCTTCGAGATGCGGGCCATCGTCGAGGTGTCGTTGCCGAGCCAGTAGAGGTCGCGGCCGTCGATGTCGCCTGTTATCTTGAGATTGTGGAAGCGGTTGGCAGTCAGCATCGACGGACGTCCGATGAAGTCAACGTCGAAGTCGAGCCGCCCCGAGATATAAGCCTTGAGCATATCAGAGACTATCGACGGCAGGCGTGCGATGTCGCTGTAGCCCTTGAGGCAGGCGTCGATGAGCGGGTCGTCGTCGAAACCGTCGACGGTGCCGCTCAGGGTGAGGTCGGTGGCGGGACCGGCGACATTGAGGCGCCGCAGCTCGGCGCTCGCGCGACTGAGGTCATCGCCGCAGAGCCTGACGCCCAGGTCGATGGCGACGTTCTTGAACTGAGCGCGTCCGTAGCCGGCCTTGCAGTCGCCGACGGCGATGTCAACCGTGGCGTAAGGCAGCTTCTCGAGCGCCGTGTTATAGGTGCTGTCGAGGCGCATGGCAACGGCGATGCTGCCGTCGGTGTGTATCCTGTCGAGGTGCCAGGCCTCGCTCATCGAATCGGGCACGGTAGCTAACAGCGCGTTTATCTCGACTGGTTCGAGTTTGGTCTCGAAGCTGTTGATTATGAGGTCGTTCTCGAAGTTTAGGTCGGCCGAGAAACAGCCTTTGATAAACGCGAGCCCGACGTCGAAGCCGTCGAGACGCAGGTTATAGGGGTGTTCAGAGTCCCAGTCGACGGTGCCGTCGAGCGAGAAGGGAAAGTCGGAGAGGTTGAAGCGTCCGAGCAGCGGCGTCAGCAGGTTGCCTGACAGCTCGAAACGGTAGGCCGGAGCGTCTTTGCCGATTATGCCGGCTCGCCGGAGGGTGACGACTGCCTCGGTGCCGTTGGCGATGTCGACATAGCTGAAGCGGCCGGGCGTCTCGACTCTGAAGCGGTCGATGGTTATGCGCGGCAGGGCGGTGTCGCTCTCGTCGGCTTCTTCGACGACCTCTGTGTCGAGGCTGTCGAGCGGGAAGATGTTGAAGTTGTTGACGTTGTCGTCGATGACGACGATGTTGACGCGTGGCGAGGTTATGGCGACGTCGCTCAGGCTGATGTCGCCCTTGGCGAGGGCGACGAGGCTGATGCCGCCGGTGAAGCGGTCGATGCTGACGATGGTGTCGGCTGAGGCCGGCAGGTCGCTGCGGCGGCTGCGCAGCTCCATCATCTTGGGCGACAGTATCGTGAGGCTGTCGACATCGAGGCGCAGGAAGGGGAACGTGGCTTTAAGTCCTAACTCGACGCGGGCGATGTCGACGCGCGCATCAAGAGCGCGGTTGGCGACGGCCGTGACTAAGGGCGTCAGACGTTCGGGCGACAGCGTCGCGACGACGGTGATCAGCGTGGCCGTAATGGCGAGGACGACAGCTAAGACGGTCCACAGGAATATTTTTATCAGTCGCCGCCATAGAGGGTAGGGGCGGCATGGCTGCGTTTGGGGTGTGTTCATTCTCTCGTTTGATTACTTGAGTTAGACAGAGTCTCGCGGCGGCCGCGGGCGGTGATGTGGAAGCAGCTCTGGTGGTGTTCGCGCTTGACGTAGCATCGTCCTTCGCTGCGAAGATCATAGAGAATCTCGCCGAGGAGGTTCTTGAGGTCCTCGAAGGTGCGGTTGACGCCGAGCGAGTCGCAGATGAATTTTGAATAGCTGATGTCGAAGGTGGTGCCGAACTGATGGGCCGACGAATCGACGGCGTTGCGGTTGACGCGACGCAGACGCTTGACGGTCAGCGGGGTGCGGAGTACGCTCGTGACCTTTATGCGGTAGTTGCCGCCGCCGCGGGCCGCGAGCGAGTCGTTGAAACGCGAGCCGATATCGCTGAGAAGGTCGGCGGCTTCCTTGACGAGGTAGGGGTAGGAGTGAGTCAGCTCGGCGATATAATATTCGCGGCACGAGTGGACACCGACAAGCGGATGGCGCATCTGCCAGATGTCGTCGTCGCTGTTGATGATGTCGATGCCGATTTCACACGCTTCGTTGATGTGCAGGTAGTTGCTGTCGTTGAAGACGCGGCCGTGCGGACCGATGTCCTTGATTCTCATGCGCTGACAGCCGCCGTCGGGGGCGCTGTCGAGGCAGATGTCATAGGGGTTGGGACCGGCCTCGGCGAAGATTTCGTCGAGAGTTTCGCTTGCTTTGGCGCCGTCGCGGGGCGCGTTGTCTGTGCCGCCGCAGCCTATAATGGCGGGCGACAGGGCCATAGAGGCCACAATTATCTTATGCAATAATCGTTGACGCATAACAAGATGTAAAATTACATCTTTTTCGTCAAACAACGGCCATGCAAATATTATAAAAGCTTAAATTACTTGAAGAGCGCGGTCTCGATGAGGTAGACGGCGGCGCCGGCGAGGTAACCGGCGAGGGCCAGCCAGGTGAAGCGCTTGAGATACCAGCCGAAGCTGATTTTCTCGAGACCCATGGCGATGACGCCTGCAGCCGAACCTATGATGAGCAGGTTGCCGCCCACACCGGCGCAGTAGCTCAGGAACTCCCAGAAGACGCCGTCGACGACGAAGTTGGCGGCATAGCCTATCGAGGCGGGGTCGGTGATGCCATACATGCCCATGACGCCGGCGACGAGGGGTACGTTGTCGAGAATCGACGACATGGCGCCGAGGAGTATGTTGATGATGTAGACGTTGTGGATATGCTCGTCGAGGAAGGCTGCTGCCGCCGACAGTATGCCCGAGGCCTGCAGGACGCTGACGGCCATGAGGATGCCGAGGAAGAAGAGTATCGAAGGCATGTCGATGCGCGAGATGACTTTCGGCAGGCGCTGCTCGCGCGAGGCCGACAGATGTTTGCCGTTGTAGAAGCATTCAGAGAAAATCCACAGCAGAGCCAGTATCAGCAGGATGCCGACGAAAGGCGGCATGTGGGTGAGCGATTTGAAGACGGGTACGAGAAGCAGGCCGCCGACACCGAGGCAGAAGATGGTGTTGCGTTCGCGCGCCGAGATGACGGTGTCGACGCTTTTCTCGGTCACTACGGCCGGGAGGCGTCCTTTCAGACGGCTCGAGATGATGACGAGCGGCACGAGCAGAGACACGACGCTGGGCAGCAGCACATAGCTGACGAGAGCTCCGGCGGTGACGTTGCCCTTGACCCAGAGCAGGATGGTCGTCACGTCGCCGATTGGCGACCAGGCGCCGCCGGAGTTGGCCGAGATGACAATCATGCCGGTGTAGAGCCAGCGCTCGGTCTTGCGGTCGATGAGCTTGCGCAGCAGCAGGATCATGACGATGGTCGTTGTCATGTTGTCGAGCACGGCCGAGAAGAAGAATGTAGTCAGGCAGATGACCCACAGCAGTTTGCGACGGCTGCGTGTAGTGATGCGGTCGGTGATGACCGAGAATCCTCCGTGGACGTCGATGAGCTCGACGATGGTCATGGCGCCGATGAGGAAGAAGAGGGTCTGGGTGATGTCGCCCATGGCCTCGACAATCTTGACGTTTAGGACATAGTTGAGGCAGCGCTCACCGAACGACTTGGTGACCAACAGCGGGTTGTTGTCGACATAGTCGGCCAAAGCGTCGGGCTCGACGACCGGGATTATATACTCGGCTCCGAGGGCATAGATAATCCACATAAGCATGCCGAGCAGCAGGGCTATGGCGGTCTTGTCGATGCGCAGCGGATGTTCGAGGGCTATACAGATGTAGCCCACGCAGAATAATAGGATTAGGGTAGCAACCATCTTGATGAAGACACTTTCTTAAATTTCCTGATAAACCTCAAATATGATGAATTATAGTTCTTAACGGCGTGTAGATTGCGGCATTAAAAACATTGCAAATATAGAAATTTTTCCTTAATCAATCATTGTTCTAAAAGTCGGAAAATATTGGCCAAAAAGCCGCTAATTTTCTGAGTCGCAACAGATGCGGCACTCAACGTGATAATCGCCCGCGCAGCCGTGCCGGGCAAACATATGTTTATGCCAAAACGTTTTGATATAAAGTTGAAAAGCTGTAAATTTGCAAATTTGCAGCGAAAGCAGAAACTAACATAAGACTAAAGATATGACTTTTCAAGATTTAGGCGTCAGAGACGACCTGCTCAGAGCCGTTGCCGAGCTCGGGTTCGAGACGCCGATGCCCGTGCAGGAGAAGGTGATACCTGTGCTTCTCGGCGGCGACCACGACCTCGTCGCCCTCGCACAGACGGGCACAGGCAAGACGGCGGCCTTCGGCCTGCCCGTGATACAGCGCATCAATGTCGACCGCCGTGTGCCGCAGGCGCTTATCCTTGCGCCGACTCGCGAACTTTGCCTCCAGATTGCAGCCGATTTGGCTGATTTCTCCAAATATACGCCCGGCCTGCGGGTGCTCCCCGTCTATGGCGGCTCGAGCATCGAGAGCCAGATTCGCGCCCTTCGTGAAGGCGTCCAGATTATCGTCGCCACCCCCGGCCGACTGATTGACCTCATCGACCGCGGCGTTGTCAAACTCGGCGACGTCCACACCGTTGTGCTCGACGAGGCCGACGAGATGCTCAACATGGGCTTTGTCGACTCTATCGAGGCCATCCTCGGCCATGTGCCCGCCGAGCGCGAGATGCTGCTCTTCTCGGCGACGATGCCGAGCGAAGTCGCCCGCATCGCCAAGCGCTTCATGCGCGACCCCGAGGAGATTGTCATCGGCACCCGCAATGAAGGCGCCGCAAACGTGCGACATATCTATTATATGGTAAACGCCCGCGACAAATACCTCGCGCTGAAGCGCATCGCCGACGACACCCCCAACATCTACGCCATCATTTTCTGCCGCACGCGCCGCGACACACAGGAGATTGCCGACAAGCTCATCGCCGACGGCTATAACGCTGACTCGCTCCACGGCGAGCTTTCGCAACAGCAGCGCGACACTGTGATGAAAAAATTCCGCGACCGCGTCATCACCCTGCTCGTCGCCACCGATGTCGCAGCCCGCGGCCTCGACGTCGACGACCTGACCCACGTCATCAACTACGGCCTGCCCGACGACACAGCTGTCTACACCCACCGTTCGGGCCGTACGGGCCGCGCCGGCAAGACAGGCGTCTCGGTCGCCATCATCCACTCGCGCGAGAAAGGCAAATTGCGCGAAATCGAACGCATCATAGGCAAGAAATTCGAGCGCTGCGAGGTGCCTACGCCCCGGCATATCATCGAGAAACAGCTCTACAACCTCGCCGACCGCCTCGAGCGCGTCGAGGTCAACGAAGACGAGATTGCGAAATATCTGCCCGGCGTCAGCCGCAAACTCTCGTGGCTCTCGGCCGAAGACCTGCTCAAACGAGTGCTGTCGCTCGAATTCAACCGCCTGCTCGACTACTATAAGGATGCACCCAATATCGATTTCATCGACGAGAAACCCCTGCGCGAGAAGAAAAAAGGCGAGAAGCACGAGCGCCCCGCCGACGACCGCGAGAAAGACCGCCGCACGGCCTCGAAAGGCATGGCGCGCATCTATATCAACGCCGGCAAAGCCGACGGATTCTATGCCGGCAACCTCATCGATCTCATCAACCACAACGTTGTCGGCCAGAGAGTTGACGTGGGCCGCATCGACCTGATGCCCTCTTACTCGCTCTTCGACGTGCGCCGCTCCGACGCCCACAGGATCACGTCGGCCCTCACCGGTGCCGATTTCTACGGCAAGCGCCTCTACTGCGAAATCGCCGACCCCGAGAAAGACTATGCCAAAGCCGCCGACCGCCGCGGCAAGGGCAAAGGCAAGGGCGAGAAAAAATTCGCACGCAAGAAAGCGAAATAAATTTATTAATTTTGAATTTTGAACTGACCTCTCATTCAAAATTCAACATTCTCAATTCAAAATTACCCGAAATGATGCGTCTGATATTGTCACTTTTAGCTGCTTTGGCGCTGATGCCCGCATCGGCGCTGCGCCCGTCGGTCGATGCTTTCTGCCGTGCACCCATCGATGTCGTCAGTTACCTGCCCGAATACTCGCGCCTCGACATGGTCGACTACTACGAGAGCGGCAGCAGTGTCGCATCCGACAGCTACTTAGGCAATAAGATACATATCACGGCGCTCGACTCCATGAGTCTGAGTTATGCCGTCGACGACTCAGTGCGTGTCACCATTGCTTTGTTGCCGACGTCGACCGACACGCTGACGATGGTCATAAAAGAGTTGCCCGCGCCCGTCGATGACTCGACCGTCAACTTCTATGACAAGCGCTGGCGACTGCTTGCGCCCGTGCAACTCAAGGCGCCGCGCTTCAGCGACTGGCTCAAAGACAAGAAACGCGCCGATGCCGTAGCTTTCGACATCCCCTTCGTCATGGCGACGGCCGCGTTCGACCCCGCGACGCAGCGACTCGTCTACACCAACCGCACCGACCGCTATTTCTCTGACCGCGAGCGCCCCGAAACGCTCGACGAGCTTCTGCCCGAACTCGTCTATCAGTGGAACGGACGGCGTTTCACCCTCCTGAAACAATGAGCACACCTCTGTCGCCTGCCATCAGCCTGCGCGAGTTCAATGCACGCTTAGGCGCCGCTGTGAACGACCGTCCCGGCCTGTCGTCGGTGTGGGTCACTGCCGAGACCGCCGATCTGCGCGTCTCCGGCGGCCATTGCTATATGGAGCTGATAGAGAAAGATCCGGCAGGATTCGCGACGCTCGCCCGTCTGCGCGCCGTCATCTGGTCGAGCCGTTTCGCCGTCATCAACCGCCGCTTCGCCGACGTGACCGGCATGACCCTTCGCTCCGACATCAAGGTAATGGTCTGCGTTACGGCCTCATACCACCCCGTCTACGGTCTGTCGGCCGTCATCAGCGATATCGACCCCGCCTATACCGCCGGCGACCTGCTGCGCCGGCGTCAGATGCTCGTCGAACGCCTCACCGCCGAAGGCATCATCGACATGAACCGCACTCTCGAATGGCCCGATGTCGTCCTGCGCGTCGCCGTCATTTCGTCGAAGTCTGCGGCCGGCTACGGCGACTTCATCAACCAGCTCTATAACAACTCGCTGCGCCTGCGTTTCACAACGCGGCTGTTCCCGGCGACCCTCCAGGGCGACAGCGCGCCGTCGAGCATCATCGCCGCCCTCCACGCCGTTGCTGCAGAGGCCGACGACTTTGACTGTGTCGTCATCATCCGCGGCGGCGGTGCGACGAGCGACCTCGCCTCGTTCGACGACTATGACCTCGCCGCTCATGTAGCCCAGTTCCCCTTGCCTGTCATCGTCGGCATTGGCCACGAGCGCGACGTCACCATCCTCGACTATGTCGCCAATATGCGAGTCAAGACACCGACCGCCGCTGCCGAATGGCTCGTCGACCGCGGGCGCGCAGCCCTCATGCGGGCGCGCAGCCTCGCGTCTGACATCTTCAATGT
>CALZQD010000076.1 GCA_945828175.1 uncultured Bacteroidales bacterium
CGTCATCGCTGCCGCCGCGGCACAGCTCGACGAATACTTCGCCCGTCGTCGGCGCACATTTGACCTGCCGCTTTTATTCGTCGGCACCGACTTTCAGAAGGCCGTCTGGCAGCGCCTGCTGTCGATTCCCTATGGCGAGACGCTGTCATACAGAGCCATGGCCACCGACTTAGGCATGGCCAAAGCCGTCCGTGCAGTCGCCAACGCCAACGGCGCCAACTCCTTATCAATCTTTGCCCCTTGCCACCGTGTCATCGGCTCAAACGGTTCCCTGACCGGCTACGGCGGCGGCCTCGACACCAAACGCTACCTCCTCGATCTCGAAAGCGGCACTTCCTCCCTCTCCTTCGCCTAAGCGCGAGCAGGAGGCCGGTGATGAGGCTCCAAGCAGCTGCGGCGCCGGCGATGAAGACGAAAAACCATGTCGCGGCATTGCCGAAATAGATGCGGCCGGTGTGAATCTCGAGCGCGAAATTCGCTAACGACATCGGCAGCGTCTCAAACTCAGCCGGTTGCGCAGGCCTCGGCCCGGCAATGACACCGTTGTCAAAAGTAACGATCGACGCCTCTCCCCTTCGGCCGAAATCGTCGCTATAGCCCGACACAGCAGTGCGGCCGAACGGCGGACCGGGCTTGGGCGACACAGCCTCGCCGGTGAAATAGTCCCTGACGTCGCCGCTCGCTGTGTTCCACACAAACAATCCGCTGAACGACCCGACGAGCCACTCGCCGCGAGTACCGCCCGCACTCCGCTCAAAAACATTCAGGCCCATAACGCTCACAGGTGGCTGGCTCTCAAGGCGCTGCGGCTGCACGTCGAGCGATTTAAGCTCATAAAAGCCCTCTGATGTCGACAGCAGCCAGCGACCGCCGTCATCGTAGTAGCGTATCATCCTCAGCCTGTCGTGCCACGGATTCGCCTCCTCAGCCGCGAGCTTGGTCTTCGCCGTCGCGAGAGCAATCAGCACCGGCGGCCGCAGGCACCAGCCTGAGATGCAGACTATTAGCGTCAGTGCAATCGAGTATAGCCCGACATTGCTGTGCCACGACATCGTGCGCCTCAGCGTCGACACTAAGCGCGGCTTCGGTCCGCGCCGCCTGATACGCCGCGGCAGAAGCGTCATAATAAGCCCTGTAACACAGAGAAATATCATTATCAAGGCCACCGCATCGGCGACCAATATGCCGGGCAGCCCGAAGAGCTGTCCGCTATGGAAGAGCCACACGGCCCGAAATGCGCTCAGTCCGAGCCGCTCCTCGCCCGCAGGCGCAGCGAGGGTGATTCGCTCGAACTTATTCCACGGTCTTTCAGCGACATACAAAGCCGAGCGTCCGACAACGATGAGCGAATCGCCTCTGACGATGGCGTCGCTGAGCGCCTCGCCCCCTTCGCGGGCCAATTCGACCGGCTGCCACATCTCTACGCGCTCCTCTCCGGAGGCCCCACGTCGGTAGAGCCCCGTCGTCGCGACGGCGAAAAGCGTCCCGTCGGCGGCCTTCACGAGGGCCCTGATGTTGCGGTGATGCGCCGCCTCCGGAAGGCCGGCGTTGTAGTCGGCGAAACCGCGTCCCGTGCTGTCAGTCAGCCATATGCCATTGCGCCCATAAACTGCTATCTGACCGTCAGGCATGCGCGTCGTACCCCTCAGCAGGCCGCCGTTCCAGCCCTCGTAGCGGTAGAAGGGCGGCAGCACGGCGCGACTCACCTCGCAGTCGGCAATCGCGTCGCTGTGATTGAGTAAGACCCCTGACACACAGAACATCACAAGGAAGAAACATACCCCCAATGACGACAGTTTATGTTGGCGCCGCAGATTCATTTCTTAAACGCGGCGTTAATCGTGTAGCCCCCGAGGGCGATAAACAGTGCGGCGAGCGCCGACATAATGCCGACGTGCTGCATCGGCTCGAGCCAGATCTCTTTCATGATGCCGATATGGCCGAGAATCTCGACGAAAGTCCAGAAAGTCAGTACCGTCGCTATTGCCATCCTGATATTGGCGCCCCACGAGGCTATCTTCAGCTGTTTCAGGAAGATAAACATCGAGCCTATAAGGCAGCCGACGGCAATCGCAATGGTCACCGGGTGGGTGTCGCCAAGAAATTCGGTGTCGTAGCAGAACATCAGCAGCACATAGCAGACCCACATCATCAGGTTGAGTTCCATGAAGGTCACAATCGCCGTGTGGCGCGTTATCGGCTTGGCGACGATGATGTCGCGGCGGCTGCCGAAGAGCTTTTTCTGACACCAGTTGAAGAAGTTACAGCCCGAGCGGATGCTGAAAAGATAGAGCAGCAGAAACATCATCATGAAGCCGAAAGTCGCCGGCAGTATCAGGTATTCGGGCTGCGTCACCTTGCCCGTCGCCTCGTCGACATAGGGCTGCATGCCGAAGCGGTCGGCGTAATATTGAAAGAGGAATTCGACCCAGCCGGTCCAGAACAGCAGTCCGCCGAAGAGGCCGCAGAGGGTCTGCTTCAGATCGCCCTTGACGAAAACGCCTATAATGGTGATTATCAGGCCGGCGAGGCCGAGCAGAAAGGCGCACACATGCAGCGGACCCGGCGCGAGCCAATGCTCCATCAATATCATCGCCGCATGCCCCAAAGGCATGGTAAACAGCACTAAAAGAAACGATGCCAGGGCTTTACCCGGATATTTTTTTGTAGTCATAATCAGTAAAAATCAATGCTCACGCCCGCCATGAAGGCCGTGCCGTCGGTCAGCGGACAGTTGAGATAGTAATATAACGGTTTGTAGTTAAATATATTATCCACAGCGAGGCCGACTTTGATATATCGCGTCAGAGTCTGGCTTACAGACAGTTTCCAGAGCGTATAAGCCGGATATTCGACCTTGACCGTCCCGGCCGCGATGTCGTAGTAGTCGCGGTATTCGACGTTGATCACCGACGACAGCACGCGGCCATTGAGCGATGCGGTCAGCGTATATCCCTCTCTGAAAGTCTTCTCCCAGTCGGCACGCGCCGTCAGCGAGTGAGGCCGCGCCGGTATATACTGGTTGTTGATTGTGTTGCCGTCACGGTCTTCGGCGAGATGCTCGTCAGTGTAGGCGTATGTCAGCGACGCCGACAGGCCGTTGGTCCAACGGCCCTTGAGCGCTACCTCGCAGCCGGCGACAGTGTAGTGACGGAGGTTGACATAATCGAGATAAAGCTGGTGGGGGTCACCGGGGAGATAATACGGCACGCCGGTGGCTATGCGGTTGTGTACGTCGTTGTAATAGCCCGACACGGTCACGTGGTAGTTGCCTTCGGTATAGTCGGCCGACAGCGTGAAATTGTGGCTGCTTTCGGGCCGCAGCGACGGATTGCCCCTGACAATCCAGATACCGGCCATGTCGAAGTCATAATATTTCTCCTTGAGCGTCGGCGCACGGAATCCCATGCCGTAGCCGGCACGGATATTGACATTATGACGCGGACGGTAGCGCACCGACACTTTCGGCGTCACGCGCGACATTCCGCCGTCTGAGAAATAATCGTAGCGCAGCGCGCCGACAGCCTCCCATTTCTCGCCGATGATGCGGTCATACTGCGCGAAAACGTCTGCCGAGTTCTGAGACCGCCGCGGGTCAGAGAGCTTGGTGTTGAGCATATAGTCGTGCATGAAGTCGGCGCCGGCGGTCAGCGTCCGGCTGTCGCCGAACGTGTGGCTGTAGAGCGCCCTCACGCTGTTGTTGACATTGCTGTAGCTCCTGACATCGAGACCGCTGATACGACGGTAGTCTGATTTGTCATACTGGTCGAAAGCATAGGAGACATTGAGCATGTCGTCGTCGCTTATCTGCCACTCGCCCCTCAGACCTGCCGTATAGTCGCGGTAGCGCTCGGGGGTGTCCTCGACGCGCTTGAGCTGGCGGTAGAAAAATCCCGCGCGGGCCGTCAGCTTCAGTCCGTCGACGGGCGTGTAGCCTAACTGCTCGGTGACATTGGCGACCCGGTTGCCGTAGATTGTCGTCACCACGCGCGTCACCGGGTCGGCCGCGCTTCTGACGTCATAGTTGTCTGTCGTGTGACAGTGGCCCGTCAGGATGTTGCTCACCCTCCCGCGGCGTGTTGTCAGCGATAGATTGTAACGGCGGTCGCCGTGACGGCCGAAACGTGCGTCGGCGGCCACGCGCAGCGGTTTGACAGCCTTGCGGGTGATGATGTTTATCACACCGCCGCCGGCATTGCTGCCATAGAGCGCGCTCGACGCCCCTTTGACGATTTCGATATGGTCGACGTTAGACATCGTCAGGCGCGAGAAGTCGACGTCGTCCATGGTCTCGCCGGCCATGCGCTCGCCGTCGACAAGAAAGAGCACGCTCTGTCCGCCCTGACCGTTGAAATTCAGATGGGTCTGCTGGTTCATCGCGTATGTGAATTCCAGTCCGGGCATCTCCTGCGTCAGAAGGTCCTGGATGTCGGTGGCGTCGCTGCGCTGTATCTCTTTCATCGTTATCAGACGCGTCTGCACCGGAGTGTCTTTCAGCAGCTTGGGCACTCGCACACCCGTCACGACCACCTCGTCGAGGTCGAAGAATCTCGCCGACGCGCTGTCTGTATCCTGAACTTCTTCGGCCTGGAGCGCCGACGCGGCCGTCAAGGCGGTCAAGGCTGCCGCCATCAGTCTCTGTCTCATAGCGGATAACGGTATTTTATCGACAGACAGCACTTCACGCCGGCCGCACTCTGATAGTCGGCCAACTGCAGCGCGCCCATAGTCCCGTCGCCGAGGCGAATCACAAACACACGGCTGTCGGGCGTGAATGACGGCGGCATAGGCGGTATCTCTATCCTGAGCCACGACGACAGCACCGTGTTGACCGCGCTTCCCTGATTGCCTATGATGCCGAGAAGCATACGGTCCTGGTCGATCCACACGTCACTCTCGTTCCACTCGTCGCCCTTGAATTCGAGACTCTTGTAATAATTGTCGTCGTCGGGCAGCTCGTCGAGCGAGCCATAACGGGTCGCCGCGACAGTGCAGCCGTTGGTGCGCACGTTGTTGCGGTGAACCGCGAATGTCCACCGTTCGGGCTCGGCCTGCGCCGCCGTCGGGTAGAAGTCACGGTATTCGCGCCGCGATATACCCTCGCCGAAGACGTCATACCAGTAGGTATAGATGCCGCGGCCCGAGCCGTCGTCCTCGTCAGCACGTGTCATGTCGATGATATATGTCTGCCACGCCGACGAGGTGTTGTAGTCGGGGTCGGCGGCGACGGCATCACTCAGCGACGGCAGGTCGATATAATGCCACTCTTCCCAGTCCGAGGCGTCGATATAGAGCTCGCCCGACACCGTCGGTCTCGTTTCGTCGGGCACTTCGTCATAGATACCTCCCAATATACCCTCGCATGCCGACAGCAGTATGGCTGCCGCCGGCATGAAAAGATAACTTAATCCTGAAATCAATCTCATTTCTTACCTTCGTAGCTTGCTGTGATCGGGAAAGGCATCGCACCGAGTTTGAATGGATTGCTCACCCTGATGCCCGCGTCGGTCTTTTCGATGAGTATCGTGCTCGTGGCGCCGAGCGCATAATCCTTGTCCATCGTCGCCGTGCCGCCCTTCTCGGCCTTGAAGTGCTGGGTCAGCCCGTCGTTACTGTAATCACGGTAGAAACCGCCCTTGTCTTCATCATAGGCGATATTGCCGATTGTGCATGTCCCGAGAGTGAGATCGCCCATCACAGTGCCGCCTAACATATACTCCTGCCACGTGAAATTGACCGTACCGTCTTCGTTGGCGGTGATGACGACCGAGGTCTCGGCGGTGTAGGTAAACTGTCCGCCGACGACAACCGTGTTGGTGCCGGTGTATGTGCCGCCAAGCTCTTCGGCCGGAGAAGTCTCTTCGATGATGAAAGTCATTTCCTTGATATCGCCGACAGCGACAGTGCTGACCGTGCCGTCATTGAGCTCGATTTTGAGATATTCGGTTTCTGCGCTTGCCGCGAACGCGCATAAAAAAGCTGCGGCTATGATACTCTTTTTCATTATCGTTTGATATATTTGATTGATTTATTGTTTACTGTTATGATATAGAGGCCTCCGGCAAGAGATTCGAGCGACACACGTCCCACGCCGGCGGCGACAGCTGTGCCGCCAGCGCTGTAGACCGTGATGGCCTTGCCATCGCATGTAAACACATTGCCCCTGAGGCTGTAGACCGTCTCTTCGCCGAGCGACGTGTCTATGCTCGACGCCGGTGTCTTCACGAAATCAAACGACTTTACCTCATCGCGGCTGTAACTTGCCGACAACTTGTCAGAACCGACGAGCATGTTTGTCTCGTCGAAACTGATGCGCGGATGCTCGTCGAGGCTGTAGGTCTCGGTGCGCCCGTCGCTGAGATTCACCCTCAGCGACAGCTCTGACGCCCGCCCTACAGCCGCCGACAGCAACAACAGAAATAAAACAGAAATCTTCTTCATATTTTTAGGGTTTTTATTCATCAACTTTGACACTGCAAAATTACATCCGGCTTTCGCTTCGCGCAATACCCTAAAATAGTGAAACTTACTACCCGATTTTAAGTATTGTCGTAGCCACAGAGTGGCGAGGTTATGACATAACCCCTGGCGCAGGAGCTTCGTAGAAGCGACTAAGCCTGGGGAAAGATAGATACTAAGGCACTAAGCTTCGGAGAAGCGCTGTTGTGGTAGCAAATTTCTCCGGCTCTCCCGTCAAAAACTGCAAAATAACAACTTCTGTCCTTCTGTTCTTTTGCCTTCTGTTCTTATTGTGCATTGTGAATTGTGCATTATGCATTGTGCATTGTGCATTGTTTTTTCCCCTCAAGGGCAATAAACAGCCCGATTGTCAGTTATATCTGTTAGACATTATTAGATTTCAACCAATCACTGACAGATGAAAATATCAAGATATGCTATCGCCGTCGTGGCCTGCGCCATCGCCATCACCGCCTCTGCGGCCGACAACGGCAAAAACGAATTCAACCCCATCACCACCGGCGTCACCTCGCTGAGCATCGCTCCCGACGCCCGCGGCGCTTCGATGGGCGACCTCGGCGCCGCCACCGACCCCGACGCAAACTCACAGTTCTGGAACCCATCGAAATACGCCTTCGCCTACAGCAACGCGGCCGTATCGCTCAGCTACACCCCCTGGCTCCGCAAACTCGTCAACGATATCTTCCTCGCCAACCTCTCGGGCTACTGGAAGATAGGCTCAGGCGACAACCAGGCCCTCAGCGCATCGCTCCGCTACTTCTCGCTCGGCGAAGTCAACACCGGCAACGAAGCCGAGGGATCAGTCGGTCAAAGCCTTAACCCCTACGAGATGTCGGTCGACATCGGCTACTCGCGCAAACTCTCCGAGAAATTCTCGATGGGCGTCGTCTTCCGCTATATCTATTCAGACCTCGGATTCTCAGACTCTTACGCCGGCGACCAGAGCACCGGCGCCTCAGCCTTCTCGGCCGCCATCGCAGGCTACTACACCCCCTACCCCATGATCCGCCGC
>CALZQD010000077.1 GCA_945828175.1 uncultured Bacteroidales bacterium
GTTGTAGGCCGACGGCGTGTCGTTATGGCTCTCGACGCTTCGGCGGCGGTATTCCTTGACTGCCTCGGGGAGGTCAGCGTCAGCGGCGTTTTTGTCGGCGACGGGAGTACGGTCGCGGAAGGTCAGGAACGAATATTCGTCGGCGTCGAGGCGGTCGGAGAGAACGAAAGTGAAGGTCGAATTGGCGGCTGTAGTCATATCGACGCCGATGTTGACGACGCCCGGCTCACCCGAGATCGTGGCTCCGCCGTTGCCGTAGACAGTGCCGTACCAGTCGGGGCTGATCTTAGAATCGACATTATAGCTCAGGAAGTTGCGCGCGCCGGTCACCTTGAAGTCGAACGAGGGCTCTTTGAAAAACTTATGACGGACAAAACCGTTGAGTGTCGCCGTGTTGCCGTTGACGTCGTAGATGGTGACATCTTTGATGTCGATAAGGCCGGGACGCAGCCTGATGCTGTCGTTGGCGCGATACCAGGTGTTTGTGAAGTCAATCTTGATTTTGAGGTCTTCGGCGAAGACGTCGCCCTCGAGGTCGATATACTTGAAGGTGCCGAAGAGGCGCGCGCGGCCACTGGCATAGCCCGAGAGGTCTGAGGCGAAAGCCGACATGAAAGGCTTCATGAAGCCGACTTTGACATGGTCGGCGTTGAAAGTGATGTCGAGCGACTCGGTTGTCGGGAAGATGTCGCCGACGATGCGAGAATGCCGCCCACCCTCCTCGACGATGTCGGCGTCGAGACAGACGGCCTTGCGGTCGACATCCCAGCGCGCGATGATGTCGGCGTTGCCGAGTACACAATAATTATATGAGATGTCGTCGACGTGGAGGTCATCGGAACTAAGCTCGGGCACACTCGAGAGGAGGTTCTTGCCCTTGATGGTGCCCGTGGCCGTGCCGCCGATGAGTGCCTTGTCGATTTCGAGAGTCTCGAAAATCTCGATGAGCCTGACGCTGTCGAGGCGCACGGTGAGCGAATCGGCCGGGTCAGACGAGATGACGCCGTCGACCATGAGCTTCTGATTTGATGTGTCGAGGCCGAAGCGGTCGACCTCGATGCGCTTGTCGCGATAGCAGATTCGCGAGTTCTTGATGTTCCAGAGCTCTTCGCCGAAAGTGATTGTACCGGGGTTGAAATCGCTTTCGATGCCGAGCCCCTTGTCGTCACTGCGGTCGAAAAGAGTCGAGAAATCTATGTGGCCGTTGAGCGGGATGGCGCGCTCGATAGCCCAGTCGATGCGGCTGTCGACGCGGTTGTGTGTGCCCGAGAGTGCAGCAACAAGAGCGAGCTTGCCCTTCTTTGTCGGCATCTGAGTCGTGGCATAGACGTCGGCCTGGTTGTTGCCGGCGTTTAAATTCACAAAGACATTGGTGTTTTCAATAATCTTGTCGCCCTGGCGCAGATAAGGCGCGTCGATGCCGAGCTGGGTGCGGCGGCCGTCGCCGTCAAAGTAGCCGTCGATTGTGACGGGATAAATCACATCGGCGGGAAGTTTGAAGAACTGCGAAATCTGCTCGCAGGCGCCGAGGGTGAAGTCGAAATCGAATCGGTTGCCCGTGAGGTCGAGGTCATTGAGTTTCTTTATTTCCTTTTCTTCGAGCAGCGCGGGAAAGACCTCGGCGACGATATTGGTGACAGCTTTGGGGAATGTCGAGAATTTTATGTCGCCGTTGATGCGGCCGTTAAGGAAGTCAGAGATGACTTCAATAGTCGGCTGAGGTCCTTCGCGCTCAATTTCGATCTTGAAATTGTCGAGCGAGAGGTCCTTGCCGTCGGTACCCGAATATTTCAGGCCGCTGACGCGCACGAGGCCGTCAAGATCGTCGACCGACGAGAATGTGACATCTGTCGCGAGGCCGGCGCTGAGGCTGTAGCCCTCATATTTGTCGGTGAGGTTGAGCGCGTTGAAGTCGGCTTTGGTGATATTGACGTTGCCTGTAAACTCCTTGACAGGCTTATTGTCTTTGAATTCGCCGTCGAAGTCGAGCGCAAGAGCTTCAGAGGCAACAGCGCCGCTGAAAACGGCCTCGCGGTTGCCGAAGCCGACGTTGGCGCTGATGTTATCATAGCAATAGTCTTTATATGTGACGCTTGCCTCACCGAGTGTGACATCGCCCGAAACGCCGTTCCTTTTGAGCGTCAGACCGGCCTTGGCGATGCCCGAGGCGGCAGTGAGGTCACCGTTGCCCGTCAGCGAGGCAATGTCGCTGAAGAGAAAATCGGCCGATGCCTTGACTTTGGCTGTCTTAAACGTGTCGGCGGTCTGATATGTCGCCTCGCACGAAAGAGTGTTGTCACCGGCATACATATCGGCGAACAAACGACCGGTCTTAAAATCGCCGGCGCCTTCGACTCGGGCAGAAAGGCGGCGAACTGTTACAGCGTCAAGATGCTTCGTAGCGACACCTGGGCTGACGATTCTCAGCGCCTCGAGCATCGCGGGAATATCGGCCGAAATGTCGCAGCGCTCGAGCCTGAAAGCGGGATGTTCGTCGTCGGCCGACGGTTTCAGAACAGCCTCGCCATTGATGTCGATGTCGAGCAGGTCGTTGACGAGGTGAAAATCGCTGAGATTAATGCGGCTGAACGACAGAGCGGCATCGAGCGACAGATTTAAGTCATGGTCAAAGCCGCCAAGCAGCGGCAAAAACGCGGCGAAGTCGGGGAGAAATAAGTGGGAATCATCCTTGAGAGCGATGTTGACGCTGTTGTCGCGGAGGCTGTTGAGGATGTCGCCGAAGCCGTTATATTCCAGCCTGAAAGGCTCGAACGAGAGGCGCGATACCGGGAGCGAGAGGTCGAGTTGGTCGATAGCAAAGGCGGTTTTCGATATATCAGCCTTGGCTACGAGATTTTTCAAGACGAAGCCCGACTGCTCGACAAAAGAGAAGCGGTCGAGCTCGATGCGATATTCGTCGCTGGCAAGGCGGGGGATGTAGGCGTTGAGGTTGAGACGGCTGAGTGAGATGTGCGACGGGTCGAAGACGCTGTCGCGGCGCGGCATGTCGTCGATGTCGTAGTCGAGGCGGCCGTCATAGACGACGACGGTGTTGATCTTTAGGTCGAAAGAGGTTGCCGAGCGTCCGCCTTTGTCGGATTTCAGGCGGTCGATGATGCGGGAAATGTTGAGGGGAGCGCCTTTTGTCGAGCGCGAGAGCCTGAGCGAAAGTCCGTCGACCAAGGCGAAGTCGAAGACCATACGGCCTGTCGAGACGAAATGGAAGAGCTCGAAGGCGGCACTGACCTCTGAAATCGAGAGGGCCTCGCTGCCGTTATCGTCGCAGGCGCTGATGCCGTAGACCGAAACGCGATTGAATGGCTTTATCTCGACACGGTCGATGCTGACCTCGGTCGAAAGAAGAGTCGACAACTCGACCTCGGCGACACGCCTCACTCTGTCACGGGCCCAGTTTGTCGACAGGGTGACATAGAGACATATCGGCAAAGCGACGAAGAATGTCAGAAGGATAATCGACACCAGTCGCAGCCATGAAAACAGCTTTTCGACAATCATAGCGCGAAGTTAGTGATAATTTGGCCGACAGACAAGATGCCGGAGGCAATCGGACGCAAATTTGTTCGGAAAAAACAACTGCCGACGAGATAGTCGCCGGCAGTTGCACGAAAGGGTATGGAATTCAAAAGCGAATTACTGTTGGAGTTTGAATGTGACAGGCAGGGTGTAAGTAACCTTGACAGGCTGACCGTTGTTACGACCGGGGTTCCATGCGGGCATCGCTTTAACGACGCGCACGGCCTCTTTGTCGAGAGCGGGGTGACGGCCGCGGAGGACGCGGACGTTTTCAACCTTACCGGTTCTTGACACGACGAATTCGACGATAACCTTACCCTGAACACCTTCTTCTGAAGCTGCTGCGGGGTAGTTGATGTGGCTGCTGAGCCATTTGTACATCTCAGCTGTACCACCGGGGAATTCGGGCTGCTGTTCAACCATAGCCATGTTATAAACCTTTTCTTCCTCAACGGGTTTTGTTTCCTGGATAACCTGATCCACGATGTGGGTCTTGTTAAGGTCTTCAACACCTTCGTTGAAGTCGACAGAACCAATCATAGAGGTGTTCTCCATGACCTCTTCCTGGTTTTTAACCTGCTTGTCTTCTTCATATTTGTCATCCTCGGTTACGAGAATGTTTGTCACCTGCTGCTCGTTGGTGATTTCCTCGGGCACGATGACTTCTTCCTGTTCGATGATGACCTGCTCTTCTTCTTCCTCAATCTCTTCCTCTTCAGGAGCGTCGAATGTAGCGATTTCCTGCTGAGTGCTGATTGCGATCTCCTCTTCATCGGGTTTGCCGAAGACGCCTTTATAGAAAAGGGCGAGCAGAATAAGAGCCGGTATGAGGATTGCAAGAACGATCAGAATCGAACGTGTGTGGCGGGCGGGAGATGCGGCACGCAGAGTGTATGCGCCGAACTCTTTGTTTTTGCCTTCGAAGACTATATCGCGCCACTCTTTTGATGAAAGATCTACGTCTTTTGCCATTGTTCTAAACGGTTAAAGTTAATTATTTTTTCTTTCTTATAGTGGGACGGATAATAGTCTCGCCAGTAGCCTGCTCGAAGTGTTTGAGCAGGAGGGTGTCGGTAGCGGTCGGAAGCTCGATGCTATAACGTGAAATCTGGTTGATGTTCATTTCGTCGATAGCATTGATAAGGCCCTCGTAAGTAGTGTTGGGACCGGGTTTGATCACGACAACAGGACGAACCTTGTTAGAGTCAGAAGCGTTCTTTTTGGCCAGACGGTCGAACTCTTCTTTAGTGATCTCCTTGTTTTTCCACTGCTCTTTGAGCTTAACGTATTCTTCCATAACGGCTTCGTTCTTACCGCGAAGGATCTTTCTGATGCCCTGGGGCTGACGGTTCTGGTTACCGATAAACTGCTCTTTCTGGAGGTATTTGCTCGTCTGGAAGAGAGTGTCGGCGATACCTTCATAATAATAGATATTGTGAATGGTCTTGCCGGTCTCGGCGTCAATCTTGGGCTTGTCACCTTCGTACTCTGTGTCGAGAATCATGGTGAGGGCCTCAGAAGCCTTAGCCTGGTTCTGGTTCTCTTTCTTGACTTCCTCGTTGGTAGGAAGCACAATCTGGAGGGTCTGAGACTTGATCATGGTTGTACAGAGCATGAAGAATGTGATCAGAAGCATGTTCATGTCCACCATGGGGGTAAAGTCCACATGGATAGACATCTTTTTCTGGGCGCCTTTCTTCTTTTTGCCGCCTTTGTCAGATTGTTCTATTTGTGCCATATAGCTTTACTTATTTAGTGGGTTCATCTTCTGATTTGAGTGCAGTCATGAGGCTGAACTTGTTGAGCTTCATTGTCTGAAGGTTGTCGAAGACACGGTGAACGGTAGTGAACGGGGTGTCTTTGTCAGCCTTGATGGCAATACCCTGGCCTTTACGCATAAGTGCTGTGTAAAGGTTTGACATCTGCTGGCGCTCTTCGGGGGTCAGGCCTTCGGTCTGTTCTTTGTTGATGCGCTGTGCGACGTTGTAGATTGCCTGAAGCCAAACCTGGAAGTCGTTGAGGTTGCCTTTTGAGTCAGTGTTGTCGTCAATAGGAATACCGACATTGGGGTTTGCAAGGTCGCCGAGGAATTTGTCGCGGTCAGTGATACTCATCGAGAGCATTTCGGGGAGCACGCTGAAGGGAACACCAAACATGTTTATGGTTCCGAATGTAGCTCTCTGCTGAGGGGTGAGCTGAACGGGATTGCTCTTATGCTTTTCGTTGTAGAGAGAGACTGCTTCGTCGAGCATCATCAAGCGGATTTTCTCGCTTGAGAGGGTCGAGTCTGCATCACCTGTGAACGAGATGAAGAGTTTGCCTTCGAGCACAGACGGGTCTTCGTATTTGCCGCTCTTGTCGGCAGACGAGACGAGAACCGTCACGAGGTTGTTCATCGGCACTTTTTCTTCAGATACTGAAGACGGAGTGTAGACGATGGTAGGCTCCTTCTGCAGGAAGGTTGAAGTCAACATGAAGAAAGTAAGCAAAAGAACAGTCACGTCACTCATCGCGGTCATATCGATGAGGGTACTTTTTCTTTTAATTTTTACTTTTCCCATATTTACCTATTTATAATTGGTGATTGTTTATAAGATTGGAAATATGGAATTAGTGAGTAGCTGCAAATGTTTGAACGATTGAGAAACCGATTTCGTCAATTGCGTAAGTGAGGTTGTCGATCTTGTTGGTGTAGAAGTTGTAAGAGATTACAGCAAACGCACCGGTTGCGATACCGAAGGCAGTGTTGATAAGGGCCTCAGAAATACCGGTAGAGAGTTCTGTCGAGTCGGGAGCACCTGACTGAGAAAGAGCCTGGAACGATTTGATCATACCCATCACAGTACCGAGAAGACCAACGAGAGTACCAAGAGTTGTCATGGTAGCGACGATGGGGAGGTTCTGCTGAAGAGCGGGCATTTCGAGAGCGGTAGCCTCTTCTACTTCTTTCTGGAGAGTAGCGATTTTCTGCTCTTTAGAGAGGACGGTGTTTTTGTCCATTTCTTCGTAGCGAACGAGAGCGGCAGCAACTACAGCGGCAACAGAGCCTTTCTGAGTTTTGCAGAGGTTCTGAGCACCGGCGATGTCGTTTTTGGCAAGGCAAGCCTTGACGTTGGCGACGAACTTGGCGATGTTGCCTTTACCGGCAGCCGAGTTGAGGGCGATGTAGCGCTCGATAGAAAGAACGATCACAGTGAGGAAGAGGGTCTGAAGAACAGGCACGATGAAACCACCTTTGTAGATAGTGCCCCAAAGGTTCTGGGGATGACCGTCTTCGTCGAAGTGCATGTCGTTACCGAACCAGAAGAGGAACAGCAGGACGCAAACACATGCGCAAATTAAAATTACCCAAGATGCGTTTTTGATACCGGGTGCATTTGATTTTTTTGCTTTGCCCGCAGCAGCGGGTTTTACATTTGGCTTTTGAGCTTCCATGATTTTTTTTGAAACTAAATTAAATTAATGTTGTTGAAAAATGTTTGATTTATTATATGAATTAGTCTTTATCTTATTGATTCTCTTTGGCTTTTAGATTTGGCTTGCCGGTTAAGGTATCAGGCCGGTTAACGGTTAATAAATAATTGCTATGTACTTGCCGGGGTGAGTCATTCGCATCCCTCGTCAAATCAGACAGGGCTATTACACCTGTCATCACATCGCAAATTTACAAAGTTGTTTTAAATGCTCAAAATATTTTTCCTATTTTTCATCGCCGGCATTGACAGTTGGCGTTTTTTGCGCGAAAAAAAATATCATTTCAATTAAAATTATTTAAAAATCGCAAAGACTTGTTTTCACATTCGGGCAATGCGGCCTGTAAAGCACTGTCGAGGGCGTCTGTCGCGCCATGGCCGTCATGAGACCAAAACAGCCCGGAAGACCCTAATAAGTATTTTTTAACTTCATTTCCGCCAACAAGAGTTAAC
>CALZQD010000078.1 GCA_945828175.1 uncultured Bacteroidales bacterium
GTCACATAGCTCGCTATGCTCCTTTGGCTCAAAACAAAACTCGCCTCAAACTATGTAACCTCTGATTTAACATTTATTATAAAACAGGCTCTTACGACAGGACGCCAACCATAGGTCGTCCTGTTTTTTTGTCTTTTTATTTGGCTGTTATTTGCAAATAGAAACCGCGGTTTCGGAGACGACGGTTTCCTGACCGGTCGCCGTCGCATCGGCAAGACTTCACTC
The DNA here is from genome assembly GCA_945828175.1 of uncultured Bacteroidales bacterium. GTDB lineage: Bacteria > Bacteroidota > Bacteroidia > Bacteroidales > Muribaculaceae > CAG-873. The sequence continues at coordinate 226 of CALZQD010000078.1, forward strand.
GTACTTAAGGCCTATGATGATGCCCCGATACTCTATTTTTTTGTCGGTCGAAAGGCCGAGAGTTTGCTCTGCGAAGAGTTTAGGCAAGAAGTCGAGCAAAAACTCGGCGTCAGGCTTGGCGGCACGCCCTCGGGCTTTGCCGAATTGTTTGATTATCTGATAGATCTGTCTAAGCAGCAGAGTTTTACGCTCTTTATTGATGAGTTCCAGAATTTTGTCAGAGTCAACCCGTCGGGGCAAACGAGCTCGAGAAGTGTGTCGATGTTTGTGAAATCAAACGTAATAGAAAGAATATCAGCCATGCGGTTCTTGAAGACAAAACTCGCGTTATGCTCACGGCGATAAATATGTTCGTCGACTATAAGGTTGAGCTCAAGGGTCTCGACATAGATGATATGTAGCGCGCTTTGCGTTCTTTTTTGAAAATATTCAGCGCCCCGGCGACGATTCACATCGGATGCCGGGGCGCTGCTCTTGTAATTATTGTGTTTTTATAGACTGTCTGTCTTTATAGACTGCTGTTTCTAAAGATTGGAGAATTTGGTTCTTTGTGCTATTTGTTGCTGACCGAGCCGGCCGAGCTGGTCGAACTGCGCAGGTCGGTGACGTTGCATCTTATCGACGATGCGCTCGAGCTTTCGGCTGTGCCGCTTTTGGCCGTCAGTGCCGATGCCTGGATGGTCGATGAGCTCGAGGCCTCGAAGTCTACGCGCTCGCATTTGCCCTTGAGGGTCAGCTGTGCAGCGCTCGAGGTGTCGCCGTTGACTACGGTCGCCACGATGCCCGAGACATTGATGTTGGATGCGCTCGATGCGTCGATGTCGATTTTGGTGGCCTTCGCGCCGTCGATAGTGATTGTCGAGCCGCTCGAGGCGTCGAGGTCGAGGTCGTTGGTAACGCTGACGTTATCGAGGCGGATTGACGAACCCGAGCTCGACGACAGCTCGAGGTCGCCGCTGAGGTTCAGATCCTTGGCCGTGAAGCTCGAGCCCGACGAGGTCTCGACCTCGCGGAGAGTCTTCGACGAGATGTAGACCGTCACGACGAAGTTGCCGTTGAAGTTGATGCCGCCGCGCTTGTGCTTGAGGCCTATGTTGAGCTCGTTGCCGTCGTTGGTGACATTGACATATTCCATTATGTTGTCGGGCGCCTGAATCGTTGCCTTGGCCGTCCGGCCCGTGGTGTAGACGACGCGTATGCCCGTCGATACCGATACTTCGTCGAAATCGCTGACGCTGACTTCGCGCTTGATGATGTTGTCGCTGCCTTTGATGGTTTTCGCCGAGCACGAGGTAACCATCGAGCCCGACATCAGCAGCAGCGTGCAGAGAGTTGTGGTGATAAATCTGTTCATGATTAATTTGATTTAGTGTCCGTTTTTTGGTTGCTTTTTATCAATAAGACGAATTAATAGCCGATTTGTGACAGCAAAGTCGAAAATAATTGAAAAATTTTGTAATTTTACGCGGTAATAAGCGGCGCTGCTATGAGTTTTAATGGCTGAACGACAGCGCTGCCATTTGTTATACTGCTAAAATATATAGACATAAGAAATGAACATAGCCATTGTTGGAGCAAGCGGCGCTGTCGGACAGGAGCTGCTGAAAGTGCTTGATGAAAGAAAATTCCCCGTAGACACCCTCAGACTCTTCGGTTCGGAGCGCAGCGCCGGCCGCAAGTATCTCTTCCGCGGCAAGGAACATCAGGTAATGCTTCTTCAGGATAACGACGACTTCAGCGGCATCGACGTCGCCTTCGTTTCGGCCGGTGCGTCGACCTCGCTCCGCTTTGCCGACACCATCACGCGCCACGGCGCCATAATGATCGACAATTCGAGCGCTTTCAGAATGAACGATGACGTGCCTTTGGTTGTGCCCGAGGTCAACGGCGCCGACGCTCTCGACGCTCCTCGCTGCATCATCGCGAATCCCAACTGCACCACCATACAGATGGTCGTGGCTCTCGCGCCCGTCAACCGTCTTTCGGAGATAAAACGTGTCCATGTAGCCACTTACCAGGCTGCCAGCGGCGCCGGAGCCGCCGCCATGGAGGAACTTGTCGAGCAGCACCGCGCCCTCGCCGAAGGTCGCGAGCCCCGCGTCGAAAAGTTCGTGGCCCAGCTTGCCTATAACGTCATCCCCCACATCGATGTCTTCGGCGACAACGGCTATACCAAAGAGGAGATGAAGATGCACTTCGAGACCAAGAAGATCATGCACGCCCCCTCGCTCGAGGTCAGCGCCACCTGCGTCCGTGTGCCCGTCCTCCGCGCCCACAGCGAGGCCATCTGGGTCGAGACCGCCCGCCCCGTCAGCGTCGCCGAGGCCCGCGAGGCTTTCTCGAAGGCCGAGGGAGTCGTCCTCGTCGACGACCCCGCCAACAAGGTCTACCCGATGCCCCTTGACAAGGCCGGACTCGACCCTGTCTTTGTCGGCCGCGTCCGCAGCGACCTCGCCAATCCCAACGGCCTGACATTCTGGACCGTCAGCGACCAGATCAAGAAGGGCGCAGCTCTCAACGCCGTGCAGATTGCCGAATATCTGCTCGCCCACGGTAAACTAAAACCGTAGGCGCCATGATTGCTGCAGCGACATCTCCGTTGGTGACTCAGCCGGTGACGATTTTTCTCATCGTTCTGGCTATCATCCTCTTTGCGCCGCTGCTGCTCAATAAAATCAAGGTTCCACACATCATCGGCATGATTGTGGCCGGCGTCATCGTCGGTCCCTATGGCTTCAACATCCTCGACAACGACTCGAGCTTCGACATTTTCGGCCAGGTAGGTCTGCTCTACCTCATGTTCCTCGCCGGACTCGAGATTGACATGTACCATCTGCGGCTCAACATCCGCCGCGGACTGCTCTTCGGCCTGCTGACGCTCGTCATCCCGCTCTTTTTCGGCATCCTGACGAGCTACTTCATCCTGCGGCTCGACATGCTGACGTCGATGCTCCTCGGCGCCATGTATGCCTCCCACACGCTGATAGCCTATCCCGTAGCGGCGCGTTTCGGCCTCACCAAAGAGCCCGCCGTGCTCATTGCCGTCGTCGGCACCATCATCGCCGTCGTCGGCGCCCTCCTTGTGCTCGCCGCGACGGTCAACATCAGCAGCGAGGGCGACTTCAACGTCGTCGAGATTCTCGGTCTCATGGGCCGTCTCGTCGTCTGGTCCCTCGTGCTGCTTTATGTCTTCCCGCGCCTGACGCGCCATTTCTTCAAAATCTACAGCGACAAGGTGACGCAGTATGTCTTCGTCATGGCCATGGTCTTCCTCGCCGCATGGTCGGCTCAGCTCATCGGCCTCGAGCCCGTGCTCGGCGCCTTCTTCGCCGGCCTGCTGCTCAACCGCTATGTGCCTGTGGCCTCGCCGCTTATGAGCTCCATCGAGTTTGTCGGCAACGCCCTGTTCATCCCTTATTTCCTTATAAGTGTCGGTATGATGATCAACGTCCGCGTCATCGCCAACGCCGACACCCTCATGGTCTCGGGCGTCATGCTCGTCGTGGCTCTCGTCAGCAAATGGCTCCCGGCGATGATTGTGCGCCGCGTCAATCATCTGAGCCCCTCGAGCGAGTGGATTATGGTCGGCCTCACAACGGCCCACACCGCCGTCGCCCTCGCCGTCGTCACCCTCGGCTACAACATGGGCATGCTCGATACCACCGTCCTCAACGCCACCGTCCTCGTCATCCTCGTCACCTGCGCCCTGGCGCCGCTGATAACGTCGGCCGCCGCGCCGGGTCTAAAGATCGAGGCTCTTCACCGCGAGGACCAGGACGGCGTCATCCGCCATACCCGCGTCAACAACACCCTCATCCCAGTCGTCAACTCGACGAGCGCCCGCTCGCTGGTCGAGCTCGCCGTGCTGATGCGCAACGACAAGGGGCGCCACAACATCTTCGCCCTCCATGTGCGCAACGACAATTCGGCTACGTCGAAGGCCCTCTCGCGCACCTCGCTTGACGAGGCCACCAAGATCGGCGCAGCCGCCGACGTCGATGTCGTGCCGCTCGAGCGCTATGACATCAACACGGTCACCGGCGTCCTCAACGTCATCGAGGAGCGCGACATCACCGAGATTATCCTCGGCATGCACCGCCGCTCGACCGTCATCGACTCGTTCTTCGGCACCAAGGTCGACCAGCTCCTGCGCTCGACCAACCGTATGATTATCATCACCCGCTGCTTCATCCCCGTCAACACCGTGACGCGCATCGTCGTCTGGATTCCCGAGAAGGCTCAGTATGAGACGGGCTTCAGCCGCTGGGTCAGGGCTTTGGCCCGGCTGACCCGCCAGCTCGGCTGCCGCATCATCTTCTGTTGCGAGGGCGACATCCAGCCTCTCATACGCGGCGTCATCTACCACGAGAACTACGGCATCCGCTGCGAGTTCCGCACGGTCGACACCAACGACGACTTCGTCCTGCTGACCAACCGCATCCTCGACGATGACCTCTTCGTCATCATCGGCGCCCGAGCCAATTCGGTCTCTTACTCGTCGTTTATGATCGAGCTGCCGTCGTTCCTTCAGAAATATTTTTCGCGCAACAACCTGATAGTCATTTATCCCGAGCAGTTCGGCGAAGATGTCGCCCTCATGTCGTTCGTCGACCCGACGGCTTCAGACATCGCCTCGTCGCCCTCGCCGCTGTGGAGCAAGCTCCGTGGCCTCTGGCGTCGCGCGGTCTACCTCAAGCGCCGTTTCACCCACCGCAACCGCCCGCGCAAAATCGACATCTGATTTTAGTTAACTCTCTAATTCTCAATCCATGAAAAATCTAAGGCTGACGCTCGTTCTTGTTGCGTCGATTGTCCTGTCGCTACCTCTTTTTGCCGTCGAAGTCATCGACGGGATGCTCGAACGCATCGACCCGGGTCTCTCGCGCAAGATTAAGGTCGAGATTGTCCCCGACTCGGTTGACCGGTTCGCGCTTTCGCAGCAGGGCATCTATCCCGTCGTCACGGCCAACAACCCTGTCAGCGCCGCCGTCGGCATCAACTGGTATCTCAAGCACGTCGCCGGCGTCCATCTGTCGTGGAACTCGATGACGGCCGCGATGCCCGACACCCTGCCGCCTGTCACAGAGCCGATTGTCAGAACGAACGACCTCGGGATGCGATATTATCTCAATTACTGCACCCATTCCTACTCGATGGCCTTCTGGAACCGCGAGCGCTGGGACCGCGAAATCGACTGGATGGCGCTCCACGGCGTCAATATGCCGCTGGCGATCACCGGCACCGATGTGCTTTGGCGCAACGTCATGCGGCGCCTGGGCTATAGCGACGACAAGATCAGCGAGTTCGTCGCCGGTCCGGGCTTCCAGGCCTGGTGGCTGATGAACAACCTCGAAGGGTGGGGCGGCCCCAACCCCGAGAGCCACTACCGTTTTCAGGAAGACCTCGGCCGACATGTCATCGGGCGTATGCGCGAGTTCGGCATGGAGCCTGTCCTGCCGGGCTATTCGGGCATGATGCCCCACGACGCTCGCGAGACTCTCGGTCTCGATGTCGCCGACGGCGGCATGTGGTTCGGCTTCAAGCGTCCGTCCTTCCTCCAGCCTGCCGACAGCGCCTTCAGCAGCATCGCCTCGATTTATTACGACGAGCAGCGCAAGCTCTTCGGCACGGCTAAATACTACAGCATGGACCCCTTCCATGAGGGCGGCCGCACCGAGGGCGTCGACCTCGCCGCTGCCGGACGCGCCATCATGCGCCAGATGAAGGCCGTGCGCCCCGACGCCGTCTGGGTCATCCAAGCCTGGCGCGCCAATCCCCGCCGCGAGATGATCGAGGCTCTCGACAAGGGCGACCTCGTCGTGCTCGACCTCCATGCCGAGACCGAGCCGATTTGGTGTACCCGCGAGGGCGGCTTCAGCGGCCACGACTGGCTCTACTGCATGCTCCACAATTTCGGCGGCAACATCGGTCTTTACGGCCGCATACCGTCTATGGCCAAGGCTTTTCCCGCCGCCCGAGCCGAGAAAGATATGCTCGGCATCGGCCTGACGATGGAGGGCATCGAGACTAATCCTGTCGTCTATGAGTTTATGAGCGAGCTGCCCTGGCTCGACGCTCCTGTCGACCCCGAGGTCTGGACGCGCGACTATGTCCGCGCACGCTACGGCGGCTCTTGCGAAGCGCTCGACAGCGCCTGGCATCTGCTGCTAAACAGTGTCTACAACTGTCCGCCCGACAGCCGCCAGCAGGGCACGCTCGAGTCGCTCTTCTGCGCCCGTCCGTCCGATAATCCGCGTCAGGCCTCGGCCTGGGCGCAGAACAAGCCCTACTATAACCATGCCGATGTCGTCGAGGCAGCCCGGCTGATGCTCTCGGCCGACAGTTTCGCCGATAACCCCAACTATATCTACGACCTCGTCGATGTCACCCGTCAGGCTCTTGCCGACCGTGGCCGCGAAGAACTCGCCGCCACTTATGCCGCCCTGCAGAGCGGCGACAAGGAGGCTTACCGCGCTGCTGCCGACCGCTTCCTTGCGCTCATCGACATGCAGGACGAACTCCTCGGCAGTGTCGCCGACTTCCGTCTCGGACGCTGGCTCGAGCAGGCAGGCGACTACGCCGCGTCGCAGGCCGAGAAAGAGCGCTACCGCTGGAACGCCCGCTGTCTCATAACCGTCTGGGGCACACGCCGCGCCTCAAACAAAGGCAAGCTCCACGACTACGCCCACCGCGAGTGGCAAGGCCTCCTTAAAGACTTCTACCGTCCACGCTGGCAGTGTTGGTTCGATGCCCGCCTCGCCGACTGGGGCGGCCCCGCCCCCGACATCGACTTCTACGCCCTCGAAGAAGCCTGGACCCTCGCCGACCGTCCCTACAGCCCCACCCCCGTCGGCAACCCCCACCTCCTCGCCGCCAAAGCCCTGAAAATGTTGGAGGAGAAGTAAAAATTATCTCCTATAGCCTAAATTTGAACTATTTGTTGTATTTGCAGTGTAATAGCTCAAAATAGGACTATGAGTGACTATATTTATATGCTCGCTGATGCTGAGATATGCCGTCGGATTGGCCAAAAGGTCCGACGGCTGAGGCCGGAGGCCTGAAATCTTGTTAACCGCGGGCGCTCGCGCCCGTGGCAGCTGCGCCCACAAACGCGCCCAACTCCGGCGGAGTTGAACCTCTTTCAAAAAATCTTCTGTTCTTCTGCCCTTATTTTCTTCTGTTCTTTCGTTCTG
>CALZQD010000079.1 GCA_945828175.1 uncultured Bacteroidales bacterium
ACACTGCATATCGTCGGCAGCGTCAGATGTGTATAAGAGACAGTGCTTCAGCAGCGCGTCATGCAGTTTATGGGTCTGTCGATGAACTACTCGCTCGAAGATATCGTCAGCTATAAGCCCGAAAAGAGCTGGAACTTCGAAGGCGGTGTCAAGACCGAATGGTTTGGCGGCCGCCTCGGCGTCGACGCCGTCGGCTTCGTGATTCTCTGCCGCGACCAGCAGCTGACGATGTTCCCGCCCGGCACGGTGACAGGCCGCATCATGACCAACGCCGGTCGCACCACCTCGCGCGGCGCCGAGCTTTCGGCCACTTATACGCCTGACGACCGCTTCAGCCTGCGACTGAGCTATGGCTACACCAAGGCCACTTTCACCCGCTTCTCAGATAACCGCGGTGACTATGCCGGACGCCGCTTGCCTTACGCTCCGGCCAACACGCTCTTCGCCGGTGCGTCATACCGCCTGCCGGTGACGCTGCTCGGCGCGACGCCGTCGGTCAGCATCGACTGCCGTGGCGCCGGTAATATCTATTGGGACGAGAGCAATTCGAGCTCGCAGCGCTTCTACGCCCTGCTCGGCGCCTCGCTCGCCCTCGAGCATAAAGACTGGAGCGTCAGAGTCTCGGGCGTAAACCTGACCGACACGCGTTACTCGACCTTCCATTTCGTCTCGATTGGCAACACCTTTTACCAGCAGGGCAAGCCGCGTCGCTTCAGCATCACGCTGCGTTACAGCCTCTGATTTAACATTTATTATGAAACAGGCTCTTATATAACAGTCATTAAATTATTGTAAATTATTGCTATCGCCGCTTGGCAATCGGATATTAATGCTTATTTTTGTCTCAGAAATAAGATTATAGCAATAAACAATGAAAAAACTAACATTCCTGAGCCTCGTCGCGGCTCTGACAGCGACGGCTGCATTCACCTCCTGCAACAACGACGACAATAACAATCCTGTTACCGGCCAGTCGATATCAAAGATGACATCAGTCGTCGAGTCGCTCGACGAACCCGGCGTGGTTTCGTTCTGCGACCTGTCGTTCTCTCTCGTATATGATTACAAGACAAACCTCTCGGATATTCAGATTCTCGGCATGAAACTCGCCGACGGCAGCCAGCTGCCTATGCTGACTTTCAAAGGCCTGCCCTGGCAGAATAAAAACTACTGGAAGGTGACCGAGGCTTTCAACGTGATGCCCACGGTCGAAGGTTTCGGCAATATACCTATGTTTGAGTTCTTCGGCGTCGCCATAAAAGACCTTTATTCGAGCAACGGCGGTTATGCCCCCGGTTTCTTCTACGACTTTGAAATCGACGGCCAGACCCATATCTACGGTCCCGTCTATAAAGGCACGACCATCACCACCGCTCCCGGCGGCGCTACCTTCACCAACGAAGATACCAAGTATGCCATCACCTTCAACCAGTCGAGCTCGACAGCTACCATCCAGATCTTCGGCGCAAGCTTCATCGACGGTATGCCCAAGCTCAACATGGCCTTCGGCTCTATACCTTATATTGTCAACGGCGACAAATATGAGCTCAGCATCGGCACACTGACGCCTACCTTCGGCGGCGCTCCCTTCAACCGCTTCCCCATCACCGACCTCAAGGCCACGATCGACTTCACCACCGGCTTTGACCTCGAGTTTACCTGCGCTTACAACGGACAGCCCTACAAGGTCGTTGCCGATACAGACAGATTTTAAACCGATATGGTACAATGATAAGAGAGACGTCGATATGGCAATATCGGCGTTTTCTTTTGCCGCTTGGTCTCTTTTTAGGGAAAAATGAGTCACAAAAAGTTAAATGGCGATGGTGCATTTTGCGAAAAAATAACTATCTTTGCGCTTAGTTAAGGCAACCCGGCTTGTGTCGAAGCGCTCGCTGTGGTGGCTTTCAATATGTTATGTTGTAAAAAACCACTGTAAAGCAATATGATAACATTAGACATTTTTGGAATCACAAACAATGGGCTGCTTGCCGTGACAGCCTTGCTGACCGGCTTCGCGCTCGTCGCGCTCGCGATGTGGATTGCCGGCCTGATTTCACCGAGGTCCTTCAACCCGCAGAAAGGCGAAGCCTATGAGTGTGGTATCCCGACTCGCGGCGAAAGTATGTCGCAATTCAAGGTAGGCTACTATCTGTTTGCAATTCTTTTTCTTATGTTCGACGTCGAAACAGTGTTCCTTTATCCCTGGGCTGTCAGAATGCGTGAGCTCGGTGTGCAGGGACTGATCAGTATCGCTGTCTTTTTCGGTGTCTTGGTGCTGGGCCTCATCTACGCCTGGCGGAAAGGAGCTCTTGAATGGAAGTAACAACGAAAAGCATGCCCTACGAGGCATTTAAAGATAACGAGTATATCGAAAAACTCGTCGAAGAGCTGAAAGCCAGCGGTACGAACGTTATCGTCGGCACGCTCGACAAACTTATCAACTGGGGGCGGTCTAACTCACTCTGGCCACTCACTTTCGCCACCAGTTGCTGCGGCATTGAATTCGTGTCGCTCGGCGCCGCCCGTTTCGACATGGCGCGCTTTGGCTGGGAAGTAGCGCGTGCCTCGCCCCGTCAGGCCGACTTCATGATGGTCGCCGGCACTATCGTCAACCGCATGGTGCCCGTCTTCCGCCGTCTTTACGACCAGCTCGCCGAGCCTAAATATGTCATCGCCTGCGGCAGCTGCGCTATCTCGGGCGGTCCCTTCCGCCGCAGCTACCATGTCGCCAAAGGCATCGAGGACATTGTCCCCGTCGACGTCTTCGTCCCCGGCTGCCCTCCCCGTCCCGAGGCCATGATTTACGGCATCATGCAGCTTTCAAGAAAAATCAAGGTTGAGAAATTCTTCGGCGGAGTCAACCGCCAGGAGAAACAGCGTCAGTTCCTCGCCGAACACCCCGTCGAAGGCGTCGAAGACTGATCTCACCCGATATATTCTTAAATCATTAAGTAAAACCGAAAGACCAATCATTAAATATGTCAAAGTTAAACGACAAGATTGCCAAGCTGTTCCCTCAGGCGACTGAAGCCGCAAACGGCATCATTGAAATCGAAATCGCCGACGCTCAGTGGCATCAGGCCGCGCAGACTCTCCGCGACGACGAAGACATTAAGATGGATTATCTCGTCACAATCGTCGGCATGGACTGGACCGACGCTCTCGGATGTGTCTACTACCTCATGTCGACCAAATACAATCAGATTGTTGCCGTGACGGTGAAGACATCTGACCGCGAGAAACCTATGCTACACTCTGTCGCCGATCTCTGGGGCGTCGGTTGCCTCTACGAACGCGAAGTATATGACTTCTTCGGCATCATCTTCATCGGCAATCCCGATATGCGCCGCCTTTTCCTCAGCATCGACTGGAAAGGCTTCCCCCTCCGCAAAGACTACGACGATGATCCCGCGCTCAATCCCGTCTCGACCGAAAACGAGCGTCAGAGCGACTTCACCGACACATATATCGAACTTCCCGACGGCACAGTCGAGAAAAAAGAAGTCGAAGTCTTCCATCCCGGCGATTTTGTCGTCAACATCGGCCCGCAGCACCCCGCAACACACGGCGTCCTCCGCTTCCGCACAGCTGTCGACGGCGAGACTATCAAGAAAATCGACGTCTACATGGGCTATATCCACCGCGGCGTCGAGAAACTCTGCGAGTCGCTGACATACCCCCAGACCCTCCACTATATGGACCGTCTCGACTACTTCTCGGCCCACAACTACCACCACGGCCTCTGCATGGTAATCGAGAAAGCCGCCGGCATCGAGATTTCGCGCCGCGCTCAGGTCATAAGGGTCATGATGGACGAACTTTCGCGTATCGCCTCGCACTGCCTCTTCATCGGCACATACTGCATGGACCTCGGTGCGACGACGATGCTCTTCTATACACTCCGCGTCCGCGAGCAGATTCTCGACATCATGGAGAAGACCTGTGGCGCCCGCATGACATTCAACTATGACTGCATCGGCGGCGTCATGCAGGATCTCGCACCCGACTTCGTCGACGACGTCAAGGCTCTCCTCGCCGTCCTCCCCGCAAACATCAAGGAATACAACAAGATATTCACCGGCAACGTCATAGCCAAGAACCGCATGGAAGGCGTCGGCGTCCTCTCGCGCGAAGATGCCATCAGCTATGCCATCACCGGTCCCTCGGGACGTGCTTCAGACTGGGCCTGCGATATGCGCAAACTCCGCCCCTACAGCATCTACTCAGAGCTCGACTTCGAGGAAGTCACAGCCACCGAGGGCGACTCGATGGCCCGCTTCAAGGTTCGTCTCCGCGAGATGGAAGAGTCGGCCAAGATTCTCTCGCAGCTCGTAGACAACATCCCCGACGGCGAATACTGCGTCAAGGTGCCCAAGGTGCTCAAGCTGCCTGTAGGCCACTGGTTTGAGCTCGTCGAAGGCTGCCGCGGCGCTTTCGGCGTCTACCTCGAGAGCGACGGCTCGACAAAGCCCTACCGTTTGAAAATCGCTCCTCCCTGTCTGCCTCTCGCAGGCGTGGTCGACCATATCACACGCGGCTCGAAGATCGCCGACCTCATCACAATCGGCGGCTCGCTCGACTACATTGTTCCCGATATGGACCGTTAAACACTTGACAGAATAGTAAATATAGTAATTTTTAAGATATGCAAGATTTTTCAATCATAACAGACGCAATCCACAGCTTCCTGCTGACATATCTTCCCGGATGGCTGACCGTCACTGTCGAGTGTGTGCTCATCGGCGTCGGTCTGCTGCTGGTATATGCGCTTCTGGCGTTGTTCTATATCTATTACGAGCGCAAAGTCTGCGCCGCATTCCAGTGTCGCCTCGGTCCTAACCGCGTCGGTCCCTGGGGTCTCCTCCAGAGCTTCGCCGACATGTTCAAGATTCTTATCAAAGAGCTCATCCAGCTCAACAACATCGATAAGTTCCTCTTCGCCCTGGCTCCCTATCTGGTAATCATCGCCTCGATGCTCGCGTTTGCCGTGCTTCCCTGGGGCAACGGCCTCCAGATTATCGACTTCAACATCGGCATCTTCTTCCTTATCGCCGTGTCGTCAATCGGTGTCCTCGGCATCCTGCTCGCCGGCTGGTCGAGTAACAACAAGTTCACGCTCATCGGCGCTCTCCGTTCGGGCGCGCAGATGGTCAGCTACGAGCTCTCGGTCGGCCTGTCGGTCATCACGATGGTCTGCCTCGCAGGCACAATGTCGGTCGGCGGCATCGTCGACGAGCAGTCTGACCTCTGGTTTATCTTCAAAGGTCATGTTCCCGCAATCATCGCTTTCATTATATATATGATAGCAGGCACAGCCGAGTGTAACCGTGGCCCGTTCGACCTTCCCGAGGCCGAGAGCGAGCTTACCGCAGGCTACCACACCGAGTATTCGGGTATCCACTTCGGCTTCTTCTACCTCGCTGAATACCTCAACCTCTTCATCGTCTCGGGCGTCGCTTCGCTGCTCTTCCTCGGCGGCTGGATGCCCCTCCACATTCCCGGATGGGAGGCTTTCAACCACATCATGGACTTCATTCCCTCTGTGATCTGGTTCCTCGGCAAGGCGTTCCTCCTCTCGTTTGTCATCATTTGGTTTAAATGGACCTTCCCCCGTCTGCGTATCGACCAGATGCTTTTACTCGAATGGAAATACCTGCTGCCGATCGGCCTCTTCAACCTCGCCCTGATGACCTGCGTCATCGTTTTCGGCTGGCACTTCTAATCGATTTTTACACTTAAATATACCGAGAAACAAACAAATAACAACGCTTCTTAAACGAAGCAATATAAAGTTCACATAATGAGCGAAAAATTTGGTAAAATAGCCCAGGTGATCGGACCGGTGGTCGACGTTATCTTCGAAGGCGAGGACAACATCATACCCCCGATTTATACAGCCCTGAAGATCGACCGTGAAGACGGCTCGATGCTGATACTCGAAGTAGAGCAGCATATCGGTGAAGACACTGTGCGCTGTGTGGCAATGGAGAGTACCGACGGCCTCCGCCGCGGTCTCCGTGTCGACAGTCTCGAACGCCCTATAGCCGTACCGACCGGCGATCAGGTCAAAGGACGCCTGCTCAACGTCATCGGCCAGGCAATCGACAATCTGCCCGCACTCAACAATCAGGACCTCAGACCTATCCATCAGCCCGCTCCTGAGTTTGACGAACTCACCATCGGCACAGAGATTCTCACAACAGGCATCAAGGTCATCGACCTCCTCGAGCCTTACAGCAAGGGCGGCAAGATCGGCCTCTTCGGCGGTGCCGGCGTAGGCAAGACCGTGCTCATCATGGAGCTTATCAACAACATCGCCAAAGGCCACGACGGTTTCTCGGTGTTCACCGGTGTCGGCGAACGTACTCGTGAGGGTAACGACCTCCTCCGCGAGATGATTGAGAGCGGCGTCATGAAATATGGCGAGAAATTCAAGGAAGGCATGGAAAAAGACCAGTGGAATCTGGCCGACGTCGATATGAAAGAACTCAGCGAGTCGCAGGTGACACTTGTCTTCGGTCAGATGAACGAGCCGCCGGGCGCACGTCTCCGCGTCGCACTGTCGGGTCTTACCGTGGCCGAGCAGTTCCGCGACCAGGGTTCGGGCGGCAAAGATGTCCTCCTCTTCATCGACAACATCTTCCGTTTCACCCAGGCAGGTTCTGAGGTTTCGGCCCTTCTCGGCCGTATGCCTTCGGCCGTAGGCTACCAGCCTACACTGGCATCTGAGATGGGTATGCTCCAGGAGCGAATCACCTCGACAAAGAACGGCTCTATCACCTCTGTCCAGGCTATCTATGTGCCTGCCGACGACTTGACCGACCCCGCTCCGGCCACGACCTTCAGCTTCCTCGACGCAACAACGGTGCTCAGCCGTAAGATTGCCGAGCTCGGCATCTATCCCGCCGTCGATCCCCTCGAGTCTACCTCGCGTATCCTCGACCCCAACATCATCGGCGAAGAGCACTACAACGTTGCCCAGCAGGTCAAGCAGCTGCTCCAGCACTACAACGAGCTGCAGGACATCATCGCCATCCTCGGCGTGGACGAGCTCTCCGACGCCGACAAACTCGTTGTGGCACGCGCCCGCCGCGCCCAGCGCTTCTTCTCGCAGCCCTTCCACGTGGCCGAGCAGTTTACCGGTCTCCCCGGCGTGATGGTGCCCCTCAGCGAGACAATACGCGGCTTCAAGATGATCCTCGCCGGCGAGGTCGACGACCTGCCCGAGCAGGCCTTCATGAACGTCGGCACCATCGACGAAGCCATCGCCAAGGGCAAGAAGCTCATCGCCGAGGCCAAGCAGTGACCCAGGCCCCTCAGTGACCAAGGCCGCGCCCCCGCCCCTCGCCCGGCCCCTCGCCCGTCCCTGTTA
>CALZQD010000080.1 GCA_945828175.1 uncultured Bacteroidales bacterium
GGGTAGGGGGATGCCGATGACGGGGCAGAGGCCGATGACCATGCCGATGTTGATGCAGAAGTGGAAGATGAAGTAGGAGGCGACGCAGTAGCCGTAGACGCGGCCGAAGGGCTTCGGCTGGCGCTCGGCAATGGTGATGACGCGCAAGATGAGTCCGACATAGAGGGCAGTGACGGCGAGGGCGCCGACGAAGCCTTCTTCTTCGCCTATGGTGCAGAAAATGAAGTCGGTATGCTGCTCGGGGACGTATTTGAGTTTGGTCTGGGTGCCGTTGAGGAATCCTTTGCCGAAGAAGCCGCCCGAGCCGATGGCGATTTTCGACTGGTTGACGTTGTAGCCGGCGCCGCGGAGGTCTTCTTCAAGGCCGAGGACGACCTTGATGCGCATCTGCTGGTGGGGCTGCAAATGGTCGAAGGCGAAGTTGACCGAGAAAAGGAAGATGACTGAGAGGACGGCCGTGGCGACGCCGATGAGCATTTTGTGACGACGGCGGCGCAACGCCTCGATAACGATGTAGACACAGCCGATGAATATGACGCCGAGGGTGACGGCGAGCCCCGGGACAGCGATGTCCCAGAAGGCTGTGAGGGCCCACTCGACAAGCGCCGTGCCGGCAAAGAGGATGAGCAGGTTTCGGCCGATTTCGAGTCGCCGGCTATATATCACCGACATGCCGACCATGATGGCCATAATCATCGAGAAGACGACAAACTCGCCCGTAGGCATGCCGAAGACCGAGGTCTCGACATATTTGATGGCGACGACGAAGATGATGACGGCGAAGACGGCGGCGAAGAGTATCAGTCCGCTCATGCCCTCGCGGTAGAGCACGAAAAACAGGGCCATGAAGGTCAGCGCCGAGCCGGTTTCGTTCTGGGCGAGGATGAGGATGACGGGGAGCAATATCAGCGAGATGGTCTTGAAGTAGTTAGAGCCCTTGGCGTTGAGCACAAACTGGTAGGCGTTGAAGAGCTTGGCAAGCGCCAGAGCTGTGGCGAATTTGGCGAACTCGGCCGGCTGGAGGCTCATAGAGCCGAAGGAAATCCACGAGCGCGAGCCCTTGATGTCGTGGGCCACGAAGGGCGTTATCAGCAGCAGAATCATCACCGCTAGATAGATGGGATAGGCGTAAGTCTCGTACATTCGGGCATCTATAAGCAAAATGACGAAGGCGAGGACAAACGACAGACCTATCCAGCGGAATTGCTTGCCCGAGAACTCGGTTGCCGAGAACATGCTCGCCTCGTCGAAGTCGTAGCTGGCGGCGTAGATGCTGATGGCGCCGAAGACGACCATGAGCAGATAGATGGTGACCGTCACCCAGTCGAGGTTGCGGATCATCGTGGCGGTGTCACTTCTTCGGGCTTGCATAATATAAAGATGTATTAAGCATTTGTTCTTCCATATATTTGCGCGGCTGCGAGATTTCGCCCGTCAGGTATTTCTCCATGATGAGGCTGCCGATGGGCACGCCGAAAGTGGCGCCCCAGCCGCCGTTCTCGATGTAGGCGCAGACGGCGATTTTCGGGTTGTCGAAAGGCGCGAAGCCCATGAAGGCCGAGTGGTCTTTGCCGTGGGGGTTCTGGGCGGTGCCGGTCTTGCCGGCGGCCTCGATGCCGGGCATGGCGGCGCGGCGGCAGGTGCCTCCGGTAACGGCCATGTGCATACCCTCGGCGACGTCTTCATACCAGTGGGCGTCGATGGTCGGATAGCGCCGCTCGGTATATTTGGGGTCGAGAACGGTGTCCTGAATCTCCTTGACGACGTGGGGCGTGATAAACCAGCCGCGGTTGGCGATGGTCGCGCAGAGGTTGGCAATCTGCAGTGGCGTGGCCATGATTTCGCCCTGGCCGATGGCGACCGAGATGATGGTGTTGGCGCTCCATCGGCCTTCGCCGTAGAATTTGTTGTAAAACTTGTCGTTGGGGATGAAGCCGCGGCCTTCGCCGGGGAGGTCGACGCCGAGCTTGTAGCCGTAGCCCATAGAGACGAGATGATGTTTCCACACCTCGAAGGCGTTGGCCGAGGAGCCGTATTTCGAGCGTCGGTCAATCATAGCCTTGAAGCCCCAGCAGAAGAAGGCGTTGCACGAGGTCTGGAGGGCCGGTTTGAGCGGCAGGGGCGAGCCGTGGGCGTGGCAGCCTACGCGCAGGCCGCCGTTGATGTAGCCGTGGCTGCAGGGGTAGGCCGTCTGCAGGTTGATGATGCCTTCCTGAAGGAAGATGAGTCCTTGGGTTGGCTTGAAGGTTGAGCCGGGCGGGTAGGCGCCCATGAGGGCGCGGTCGAAGAGGGGCCACGACTCGTCGTTGACAAGCTGGCGGTAGTTTTCGCCGCGCTGACGTCCGACGAGGCGGCGCGGGTCGTAGCTCGGGGTCGAGACCATGCAGAGTATTTCGCCTGTGGCCGGCTCGATGGCGACGACGGCGCCGCGTTTGCCGACCATGAGCGACTCGGCGTACTCCTGAAGCTTAATGTCGAGGCTGAGGCGCAGGTCGAGACCCGAGACGGGGGCGACATCGTGGGCGCCGTTTTCGTAGCGTCCCTGGATGCGGCCGCGGGCGTCGCGGATGAGAATCTCGACACCTTTGTGGCCGCGGAGATACGACTCATAGCTCTTCTCGACGCCGAGGTCGCCGGTATAGTCGCCGGCGGCGTAGTAATCGTCGCGCTCGATGTCGTCGGCCGACACCTCGCGGATGTTGCCGAGGACGTTGGCCGCGGTCGGGTAGTTATATTGCCGGAGGATGCGTTTCTGAATGAAGAAGCCGGGGAAGCGGTAGAGCTTCTCCTGAAGTCGGCCGTAGTCCTGCGACGAAAGCTGCGAGATGAGGCGCTGGGGAGTGTATGACGAGTAGCCCGGGTTGAGGCGCTTGTCTTTCATGTCGGCAAAGCGCTTGACGAGCTGCTCCTCAGTTATGTTGATGGTGCGGCAGAAGTCGGCGGTATCGAAGGGTTCGACGTCGCGGGGTATGAGCATGACGTCGTAGGCCGGCTGGTTGTAAACGACGAGCTCGCCGTTGCGGTCGTAGATGAGGCCGCGCGAGGGATAGACCGTTTTTTTTAGGAAAGCGTTAGAGTCGGCCGAGCGCTTGTATTTGCTGTCCTGAACCTGAAGGTCGAAGAGCCTCACGAGGTAAATCAGGGCAATGAGCAAAATAAAGCCGCCGATGACGTATTTGCGTTTTTCTAAATCATAGTTTTTTCTCATGTCGTCGTCTTATCGAGAGGCTATCGATGGCATAAATAGCGATAAAAGTGAAAACCGAGCTGGCGACTGTCCTCAACACCAGCATCTTGAGGTTGAAAAACTGGAAAGCCTCGATGAGGAACACCGTAAGACAGTAGAACGTCGTCATCGTAATCAGATACTTCATGTAGGCCGCCGAACCCATGGTCGAAATCGAGGGGCTCTGGCCGCCGAGCTGGTCGTCGAGCGAGACATAGAGGTGGAAGACCGGACGGCGGACGAAGGCGAGAAGCGTGCAGCCCATGGCGTTGACGCCTATGGTGTCTGAGAAGATGTCGACCGACAGGCCGGTTATGAAGCCTATTGTCAGGGCGGCGTTGACCGAAACGGTCATCGGCAGACGTATGATGAGATAGATGAATACGAGCGGAATCGCCACATTGAACAATATCAGATTGTTGAATATGACGGCTTGTGCCGGTATCAGCAGCAGGAACAGCAGTATGAAATTGAGGATAGTCTTGCTCATCGGGTCTTTTTCTGTGCTATGTCGCTGCCTTCGACAGCCATGATTTCGTCTTTGCGGTTGTTGATGACGACCTGGACGTTGCTCAGGGCGGTGAAGTCGGCAAACAGTCGGATTTTAAGCGTGAAGAAGTTCTCGCTGTGGTCTTTGCCGTCGTCGAGGACGATGCCTACGGGCAGGCCTTCGGGGAAGACGGTCGAGAAGCCGCTTGTGACGATGGTGTCGCCGGGCTGATAGACGGTGTGTCGCGGCAGCTCTTCGAGCAGGGCGATCTCGGGGTCTTCGCCGCCCCAGACGAGCGAGCCGAAGTTGTTGCTGCCCTTGATCTTGCAGCTCAGCCTGAAGTTGGGGTTGAGCAGCGAGAGCACGCGGGCGCTGTGGCCGGCCGAGGCGCTGACGATGCCGACGACGCCGTTCTGGTCGATGACGCCGAGTTCGGGCACGACTCCGTCGAGGGTGCCTTTGTTGATTGTCAGATAGTTGTAAGGCTTCGAGACGCTGTTGTTGATGACGCCGGCGACGATGAAGTCGAAGTGCGAGATGCCCGAGTCGACGACCATCGTGTCGGTATAGCCGGCCTCGCGGTAGCGTGCGAGCTGTTCGCGCAGGTCGATGACTTCTTTCTCGAGGGCGGCGTTGCGGCGGTTGAGATCTTCGTTGATGTCGCGCAGGTTGAAGTACGACGTGACGTTGTTGCTTGCTTCATAGACCGTCGCCGACACCGCGTTGGCCGATGTCAGGAACACATGCCGCTGATAGGGATTATCGCCGGCAAGCAGCACACAGCTTATCACCATATAGAAGGCGAAGATAAACCATTTGCTGTTGCGTATGAAGAAGTTGAATAGCTCGTTCACGCTCTGCTGAGAGGCTTCGTTTGATTAGCGGATAAGGAACGAGAACTTGTCGATGTTCTTGAGGGCGACGCCTGTGCCTTTGGCAACGGCGAGCAGCGGATCTTCGGCGATATGGAACTGGATGCCGATCTTGTCGGTCAGGCGCTTGTCGAGGCCGCGCAGCATGGCGCCGCCGCCGGCGAGGTAGATGCCGTTGCGGACGATGTCGGCGTAGAGCTCGGGCGGTGTCTGCTCGAGGGCGCTGAGCACGGCTGCCTCAATCTTCGATATGGTCTTCTCGATGCAGTGGCTGATTTCCTGATAGCTGACGGGCACTTCCATGGGCAGGGCGGTCATGACGTTGGGGCCGTGGACAACGTAGTCCTCGGGCGGATTCTCGAGCTCGGTGAGGGCCGAGCCGACGTTCATCTTGATCTGTTCGGCCGTGCGGACGCCGACTTTGACGTTGTGGGCGCGGCGCATATGGTTCTGGATGTCGTCGGTGAGGTCGTCGCCGGCAATCGAGATACTCATGTTGCTGACGATGCCGCCGAGCGATATGACGGCGATTTCGGTTGTGCCGCCGCCTATGTCGACAATCATGTTGCCTTCGGGCGCCTCGACGTCGAGGCCGATGCCGAGGGCTGCGGCCATAGGCTCGTAGATCATGTAGACGTCACGGCCATCGGCGTGTTCCGATGAGTCGCGGACGGCGCGGATCTCGACCTCGGTCGAGCCCGAGGGGATGCCGACGACCATGCGGAGCGAGGGCGAGAACCAGTTATTCTTCGAGCTGGCTTTCTTGACAAGGCCGCGGATCATGAGTTCGGCGGCGTTGAAGTCGGCGATGACGCCTTTGCGGAGGGGACGCACCGTGCGTATGCCCGGGTGGCCTTTGCCCTCCATCATGTGAGCCTCCTTGCCGACGGCGATGAGTTTGTCGGTGCGGTTGTCGAGGGCTACGATAGAGGGCTCGTTGATGACAATCTTGTCGTTGTGGATTATTATCGTATTGGCTGTGCCAAGGTCGATTGCGATTTCTTTAGTGAGTGAGAACAGTCTCATTTTCGGTAGTTATTAATTAAGATTGTAGTGAGAGTAAAATCAGTGTTTGAAGTGGCGGAAGCCTGTCATCACCATCGTCATGCCGTGGTCGCGGCAGTAGTCGACCGAGTCGGTGTCGCGGATAGAGCCGCCGGGCTGTATCACGGCTGTGACGCCGGCCTTGTCGGCTATCTCGACGCAGTCGGCGAAGGGGAAGAAGGCGTCTGATGCCATCACCGAGCCCTTGAGGTCGAGCTCAAATGAGTTGGCTTTCTCGATGGCGTGGCGCAGGGCGTCGACGCGCGATGTCTGACCGACACCGCTGCCGAGAAGCATGCGGTTCTTGGCCAGCACGATGGCGTTGCTCTTCGAGTGCTTGACAATCTTGTTGGCGAAGAGCATATCGGCTGCGACGTCGTCGCTGAGGCTGTCGCCCGAGACGAGCTTGAGGTCGTCGGCGGTTTCGTCTTTGGTGTCGCGGTCCTGGACGAGAACGCCGTTGAGCACCGAGCGCATGACCTTGGCCGGACGCTCTGCTTCTTTCTGCACGAGGATGATACGGTTCTTTTTCTGTTTGAGTATCGTGAGGGCGTCGTCGCTGTAAGCCGGGGCGATGATGACCTCGAAGAATATCTTGTTGATTTCTTCGGCGCTGACGGCGTCGATCTCGCGGTTGGCGATAATCACGCCGCCGAAGGCCGAGACGGGGTCGCCGGCGAGGGCGTCGCGCCATGCTTCGGCGACAGTGCCGCGCGAGGCGAGGCCGCAGGCGTTGTTGTGCTTGAGGATGGCGACCGTCGTGGTGTCGAACTCGTCGATGAGCGAGACGGCGGCGTCGATGTCGAGCAGATTGTTATATGAGATTTCCTTGCCGTGTAGCTGGTCGAACATGGCGTTGAAGTCGCCGAAGAAACGGCCCTGCTGATGGGGGTTCTCGCCGTAGCGCATTGTCATCGAGCCGTCGACGGCGACACGCAGGCCCGTGGGCTGCTCGATGTCGGCGCAGGCTGTCTTGTCGAAGTAATTGAAGATGGCGCTGTCATAGGCCGACGACACGCTGAATGCGTCGCGGGCGAGCAACAGGCGCTCTTCGGCTGTCGACGAGGCGCCGTGGGCGTCGAGCATGCCGGCGAGGAACGCATACTGTTTTTTAGAGGCTACGATGACGACGTCGTCGTAGTTCTTGGCGGCTGCGCGGATGAGCGATATACCGCCTATGTCGATTTTCTCGATGATGTCGGCGTGAGAGGCACCCGAGGCGACGGTGGCCTCGAAGGGGTAGAGGTCGACGATGACGAGGTCGATGCCGGGAATCTCAAACTGTGCGGCTTCGTTGCGGTCGCCTTCGAGCGAACGGCGGTTGAGGATGCCGCCGAAGATTTTTGGATGGAGCGTCTTAACGCGGCCGCCGAAGATCGACGGATAGCCTGTGAGGTCTTCTACAGCCTGGCACTCATGACCGAGCGATTCGATAAACGATTTGGTGCCGCCGGTAGAGATAAATTTGACACCGTCGGCTGCAAGGGCGTTGACAATCTCGTCGAGGCCGTCTTTGTGAAACACTGAGATAAGGGCTGTGTTGATCTTCTTGAGTTCTGACATAGACACTGTTATTTGATAGTCGAAATGATGCTTGAATATTCAATGTGCAAAATTACAAAAAATCCCCGCGTAAATTCTCAAAAAACACATCTATTTATTGATAAAAAAAACAAAAAGATGGGGGCGATATGGTAACTGTCTCTTATACACATCTCCGAGCCCACGAGACGTAGAGG
>CALZQD010000081.1 GCA_945828175.1 uncultured Bacteroidales bacterium
CGGGGCCGCTCTGCGCCATGCAGACAGGTAGGCGCCTCGCCCCATTTGTCATCGGGTACCGACGTGACGTAAAACGGCTCTGCGATGAAGGGCGAATAAAGCCGCTCGAGCTCCTCGGCCGCAAACTTGATGCCGCCGCTGTTGATGACATTATCGTAACGCCCACGCCATGTGAACGACGAAGAGTCGACGAGAGTGACGATGTCGTTAGTAACAAGACGACGGAATGAGAATGCCGGAGCCTCGACGACGAGACAGCCGCGAGCGTCGACAGAAAAAGTGATGCCCGGCATAGCGCGATAGCCGTCGTTGCCGTCGGCCATATCGCAGAGAGCCACATGACTGCAGGTCTCCGTCATGCCGTAGCTCGCAAAAGCTCTGACGCCCGTGGCAACCAAAGCCTCGCGCCTCGCGGGCGACAAAGCCGCTCCGCCGACGATGACAGCGCCGACCTTATCGGCGAGCCGCGGGTCGGAAATAAGGCTGTCGACCTGACTCGGCACGACAGAAAGTAGGTCGATGCGGCTTTCGATATGCAAATCGTTAGACACAGGCAATTCGAGAAGCCGGCAACCGGCGAGCAACGAGCGGACGACCGCCATCTTGCCCGCTATATAATCGACAGACAGGGGCAGGCCGATTACAGAACTGCCGGTGATGCCGAAAAAGGCATTCGTCGCCCGAGCCGAAGCAGCCATGTCGGACTTCAGAAGGCGGATTCCCTTCGGCTCACCCGTCGAGCCCGAGGTATGGGCGACGATATAATCCGTCGCGTCGCGCCATTGGCGTATGAAATCAGCTACTGTCGCCATGGCAAAGCGGGAATCTGCCAGCTCCTGACTGGATTATAAAACAACTGCGAACCGCGCTGCTCTATCGGCGAAGGAATATTGTTGTGATAGAGCGCACCGGTGCCGAGTCCTTGCGGCAGCGCGTTGTCTTTCGCCGCGAGCCACTGAGCGATGGCGTTGAGACCGATATTCGACTCGAGGGCCGACGTCGCCCACCAGCCGATGCCGAGGTCTTCGGCTGTAGAAATCCAACGGTCGGCTTCGCCGAAGCCGCCGCAAAGAGTGGGTTTGAGAATTATATAGCGCGGACGGATTTCGCTGAGCAGTTCGAGCTTGCGGTCGTCAGGCGTCATGCCTATCAGCTCCTCGTCGAGAGCGATGTCGATAGGCGAAAGGCGGCAAATGCGCGCCATGTTGGCTGTCTGACCTGCCTTAATCGGCTGTTCGATAGAATGAATCGCATAGCGGCTGAGGCGCTCGAGTCGTCCCGGGGCATTGTCGACAGAGAAACTGCCGTTGGCATCGAGGCGTATCGTCAGGTCGTCGGGGTTGAACTCCCTGCGGATGTGAGCAAGAATGTCGAGTTCCTCGTCGAAGTCAATGCCGCCAATCTTGAGCTTAAGCACTCTGAAACCGGCATCGATTTTCTCTCTGACGCGCTCGAGCATCAAGCGTTTGTCGCCCATCCAGATCAGGCCGTTTATCTCGATGCCGCGGTCGCCGTCGAGCCAGTCAGAATCATAGATGACGCGACGGCCGCCTGCGGCGAGGTCGCGCACTGCAGTCTCAAAGCCCATGACGATAGAACTCATACGCGGCAACGCGCCCCGGGGATTGCGGCACACCGACGAGAGAATATCCTCGTAGTCAGCGACATCATCGGCACTAAGGCCCTTAAAGAGGCCGCACTCGCCCACCCCGCAGACGTCAGGCGCCGACGAGTCGTAAAGTCTTATAAAATATGTGTCTTTATACAGCATCGACTCGCGCGAGGTCTTCGCGAGGAACTTGAAGTCTAGGCGGTATTTACACCAGTCGGCCCTCAGCATCAGCCCGGGAACTGGGGGAATTTGTCGAAATCGGGGTCGCGTTTCTCAAGGAAAGCGTTTTTGCCCTCCTGCGCCTCGTCCATCATATAATACATGAGCGTGGCGTCGCCGGCAAACTCCATGAGGCCTGCCTGGCCGTCGAGCTCGGCATTGAGAGCGCGCTTTATCATCCTGATGGCGAAAGGGCTGCGTTTCATGATGGTCTCGCACCAGTCGACGACCTCGTCCTCGAGGCGGTTGAATGGTACTACCTTGTTGATCATGCCCATCTCGAGAGCCTCCTGAGCCGTATACTGGCGGCAGAGATACCAGATTTCGCGGGCCTTCTTCTGACCGACGCAGCGAGCGAGATACGACGAGCCGAAGCCGGCGTCGAAGCTGCCGACCTTGGGGCCGGTCTGGCCGAAACGCGCGTTCTCTGATGCGATCGAGAGGTCGCAGACGACGTTGAGCACATTGCCGCCTCCGATTGAATAGCCGTTGACCATAGCGATGACAGGCTTGGGAATCGAGCGGATTTCCTTATGGAGCTGAAGGACATTGAGGCGGGGAGTGCCGTCGGCATCGCTGTAGCCGCCGCGGCTCTTGTAATGCTGGTCGCCGCCCGAGCAGAAAGCCTTGTCGCCGGCGCCGGTGAGGACGATGACCTTCACCTCGGGGTGCTCACGGCAGTAGCTCATCGCGTCGAGCATCTGGGCGTTGGTCTGCGGACGGAAGGCATTGTATACCTCAGGGCGGTTGATGGTTATACGGGCGATGCCTTTGTAGAAATCAAAAAGTATGTCGGAATATTCTTTAATCGTTTTCCATTCTCTCTGAGCCATGGTAGGATATATTTTTACTTGTTACTAAAAAAATTCTTTAGCACTTCGGCGCTGAGTTCGGGCGGAGTGACGAGCTCAAGTATTGCCGGACGGCTGTCGTCGTCGCGGAAAGCGGGGAAGACGCAGTCGAAATCTGCGGCGCTCGCGGCGCGATAATAGGCGAAACCGAAACCGTCGGCAAGCTGCCGCAGAGGCAGGCGCACGTCGGCGGCAAAACAGCGCTCGCGCTCCTCGAGAGCCGAGGTCGTGGCGATAAATCTGAAGATGCCGCCGCCAGAATTGTTGAGTACGACCATCTTGAAGCGCGGAGGTATCTCGTTGAACGCCAAGGCCCCGAGATCGTACTGCGCGCTCATGTCGCCGCTAATGAGCAGCGTCGTGCCGCCGTAGCAGAGCGAGGCGCCGATGGCAGTCGAGGTCGAGCCGTCGATGCCGCTGACGCCGCGGTTGCACTCGACGCGGCCGAGGCGCGAGTAATCGAAAAGCTGGAGATACCTTACCGCCGTGCCGTTGCTCGCATGGATATTCCAGTCGGCCGGCAACGAGCCAATGAGCGCGGCCATGGCCGTGAAATCGCTCCAGGGCGAGGAGGCGACAAAAGTCGAGACGCGGGCCATCGCCCTGTCGTGCATCGCGCGCCAGACGTCGCCGAACGACGAGGCGGCTGCGACGGGCAATGT
Organism: uncultured Bacteroidales bacterium; assembly: GCA_945828175.1. Classification (GTDB taxonomy): domain Bacteria; phylum Bacteroidota; class Bacteroidia; order Bacteroidales; family Muribaculaceae; genus CAG-873. The sequence continues at coordinate 3,345 of CALZQD010000081.1, forward strand.
CCCGGCGGCCGAGGCGATTTGGGCAAAAAACGATGCAGGGGGGCACTCGACGCGGCGGCTGAGTTTCATGAAACAGTCGACGGCGCGGTCGTAGCGGCCGATATGCCAGTGCTGCAGGCCAGGAATGGCGCGCAGAAAAGCCTTGACATGACGCGAAAGCAAGGCTCCGCCGGCGGTGATGACGAGTTCGGACGTATAATCTGAGGCATCGAAATCATAGGCAACAGAGAGCGTTGCGTCGATATTGCCGACAGCGCCATCGACGTGTCGCACATTTGACTGTGCCTCATGGAGTACGGCGACATTGCTCAGGCGCGCGAGACGCGAGAGGCTTTCGGCGAGCCGAGCGTCGGGATGGTTGAAGCCTATGATAATCAGAGTTTTCTTAGAGGCGATTTCGCCGGCGAGGCGGTCAACGGTTTCGGCAGGGAGAAGAGCTTCGGGCTCGTCGCACTCGATTTTGCGCTGCGGCGCGCCGAGGTCGGTACAGCCCGAAAGCGGGTCGTCGAGCTGAACGTTGATATGGACAGGTCCGGCGGGACCGCGTAGGGCAGTCGTCAGCGCGTCGTTGACGAGGCGGTTGAAATACCAGGCCTCGACGCTGCCGCCGCGCTCGGCCGTAAGGTTATACGAGCCCTTGACGATGTTGGCGAAGAGCTCGGGCTGGCGGATGGTCTGGCTATCGTCCTGGTCGATCCACTCGGCCGGCCGGTCGGCAGTAATCGCAATCAGCGGCACGCGGCGATAAAAGGCCTCGGCGAGGGCCGGACCGTAGTTGAGCGGTGCCGAACCCGAGGTGCATATCATTGCGACGGGACGGCCGGTCTCGACGGCAATGCCGAGGGCGATGAAGGCCGCCGAACGCTCGTCGATGACAACGCGGGTGCGCAGCGCGCGCGAGCGGTTGACCGCTATAATCAACGGCGTATTGCGCGAGCCCGGCGACAGCACGACGTCCTCGACGCCATATTGCGACAGGAGATCAATTATGGTCTGACACGACAGTTTATTGGTTGAATTCACTTATTTCTCACTTTGGTCTAACAAAGTTAGTCGTTTTTTTGTTAATTTTGTACAATACAATTTATGAAAGCGAAATTTTTTCTCATCACATTAGCGTTTATGCTGCCAGTCGCTGTCAATGCCGCCGAAGCCGAAGAAAGGACTCCGGGCGACAGCATCGTTGTCGCGAAAAAGCGCAGCATCATAGGCAAAGTGATCGATTATTTCGCCGAAGCAAACAAGGTTCGCCGCAGCAAAGGCATAGATTTCAGCATCATCGGCGGTCCGCACTATTCGAGCGACACAAAGTTCGGCGTCGGGCTTGTCGCCGCCGGCCTATACTATAATAATATAAACGACACGCTGCTGCCGCCGTCGAATATGTCGATATATTTCGACGCCACGACGAGCATGTTCTTCAAGCTCGGCCTGAGAGGCACACACATATTCAAAGACGACAGCCGGCGCTTCAACTATGACATCAACTTCTCGTCGGTGACATCTAAATTCTGGGGCATAGGATATTACAACAACAAATACGACGGCAACGAGTCGAAATACAAATACCTCAACAGCCAGGCACGCCTCGATTTCTCATGGCGGCTCTGCGAGGGTCTCTACCTCGGCCCCCTGGCCAGCTTCGACTATATCAACGGCCGCGACTTCAGAAAGCCGTGGCTGTGGGAGGGACAGAGCGACCGCACCTTCAACGTCGGCACCGGCTTGACCCTGCAATATGACACGCGCGACAACATGACAGCACCGGCAAAAGGCGTCTACATACGCTTCGATCAGCGCTTCAATCCACGCTTCCTCGCCAACAAATACGCTTTCTCGATGAGCGAGCTGAAAGTGTCAGGCTACAGGAGGACGTGGCGCGGCGCGGTGCTCGCGGGCATGTTCCACACGCGGCTCACCTACGGCAATACGCCGTGGGGGCTGATGTCGACCCTCGGCGGCAGCGACAATATGCGCGGCTACTTCGAGGGGCGCTACCGCGACAAATGCGCCTTCGACTGCTGCGTCGAGCTGCGCCAGCATGTGTGGAAACGCAACGGCCTCGTAGCCTGGGGCGGCATGGGCATGGTGTTCCCGAAATTCTCGGAGATGAGGTCGCGTATGCTGCTGCCCAACTACGGCGTCGGCTATCGCTGGGAGTTCAAGAAGCGCGTCAACGTCAGACTCGACCTTGGCTTCGGCCGGCATCAGACAGGTTTTATTTTCAGCATCAATGAAGCATTTTAACGACATCATAAAACACATATTCCAACCGGCAGCGCTGCTGTGGGTATTCCCGCTGCTGCTGATCATACCCAACGTCGCCCTGGCAGTGACTGAGAGCGACCCTATCCTGTTTAAAATCACCGATATAATACTGCCGCTCGGCGTCTATTATCTGCAGACGAGCATCACGCTCAATATCGGGCTCACCGTCGCCTGCTGCCTGCCGCTGATGATTTTGGCGGCGTTCCAGATCGTGCTGCTCTATCTCTACGGCGAGTCGATTATCGCTATAGATATGTTTCTCAACGTCGCCACGACCAACGTCGGCGAGGTCAGCGAGCTGCTCGGTAACCTGATATTCGCCATCGTGACCGTCATTGTCATCTACCTGCCTCCGATAATCTGGGCGATATGGCTGATGCTGTCGAGAAGGCGACTGTCGAGCCGACAGCTGTTCAGGCCGCGTCGGCTCGGGCTGACGGCGGCACTCGTCGGACTGATACTCCTCGGATGCTGCTTCGCCGCCTACCCCGGCGCGGCCGTGATGAGACACATCTTCCCCGTAAACGTCTGCTCGAATCTCGTCAGCGCCGTCAAGCGCACGGCAGACACACGAGGCTACAAAGACTCGTCGGCCGATTTCTCATACCGCCCGACGGCAACACGCGAGAGCGCCGAGAGAGAGATCTATGTCTTCGTCATCGGCGAGACTTCGCGCGCCGACAACTGGCAGCTCGACGGCTACGAGCGCCCGACAACGCCACACCTCGCCGCCGAAAAGAACCTGATATTCTACCCCAAGACCCTCTCTGAGAGCAACACGACGCACAAGAGCGTGCCGATGCTGATGTCCTACCTCGACGCGTCGAATTTCGGCGACTCGATATGCGCGGCCAAGAGCATCTTCGCGCTATTCAACGACATGGGCTTTCACACGGCATGCTTCTCGAACCACTCGCCCAACCACTCGTTTATCGACTTTTTCGGCGGACAGGCCGACACGAGCGCCTTCATAAAATCGCAGAGCGCGACCAAGTTTGACTCAGACCTCATCGGTCCGCTGTCGGATTTCATCGAGGCCTACCCCGAAGGACGGCTCTTCATCGTGCTTCACACCTATGGCTCGCACTTCAACTACCGCGAGCGCTACCCCGACAGCCACTCGCTCTTCAAGCCCGACAACGCCACCGACGCTGACCGCGGCAACCGCCAACAGCTCATCAACGCCTACGACAACACTATCGCCTACACCGACTGCCTGCTCGATTCGATAATCCGGCGCGTCGGACGCGAGCATTGCAACGCCGCCGTCGTCTACACGTCGGACCACGGCGAAGACATCTTCGACGACAGCCGCGGCCGATTCCTACACGCCTCGCCGACGCCGACCTACTATCAGGTGCATGTGCCTTTCGTCATCTGGACCTCCGACGAATACGGCGAGAATTATCCCGAGACGGTCAGACACGCCGCCGCCAACCGCGACAAGAATGTGTCGTCGAGCAAATCGGCCTTCAACACTATCATCGACCTTGCCGGGCTGACGACAGAATATGCCGACCCGCGCTACTCGCTCGCCGGCGAGGACTATCGTGAGCCTGAGCGCATCTATCTCAACGACTACAACGAAGCTGTCGAGCTGGTTAAATCGGGATTCAAGGAGGCCGACGTGGTAAATTGCCAAAAGCACAACATCCTGTCTCTTATACACATCTGACGCTGCCGACGATATGCAGTGTGTA